>JBGAIK010000086.1:0-16326 GCA_044225615.1 Acetobacteraceae bacterium
GCGCCGGGAATGGTCGCGCCGTAGCGGTCGAGGAAGACGGTGCTGCCGCCGCTGCCCGGCGCGGCACCCTGCAACAGGCCGGCGCCGCCCGCCGACCCGGCGCCGCCGAATCCGCCGCTGCCACCGGTTGCGCCCCGGCCCACGCCGCCGCCACCGCCGCCCCCGCCGCCCTAGGTGGACGACACCAGGCCACCATCGCCGCCATTGCCGCCGAGCCCGCCGCCCCCGCCGCCGCCGGCGCCGAAGAAGGTCGGCTCGAACGCGTTTACCTCGCCGCCGGTGCCGCCGATGGCCGAACCATTCGCGAAACTGACCCCGCGCAGGCTGACGGTGCCGGCGGCCGCGACGAACAGGCCGCCGCCGAGCCCGGCACCGCCGCCGCCGGCCTGGTGGCCGCCATCGCCGCCGCGGGCCAGCGTTTCGGCGATGGTGATGCCGACGATGTCCACCGTGCCGGCGTAGACGAACAGGCCGCGCGCCTGGCCGCCGCCATCGAGCGTGTGGCCGTTGCCGAGGAGGGTGAGGCGGGCGCCGTCAGGCAGGTTGATGGCGGTGAGGTCGGCGGGGAGGGGGATGTCGGCCGTCAGCGTGACGGTGATCTGCGCCTGCGGGGCGGCGCCGGCGCCGGTCAGGTCGAAGTCGCGGATCGCGGCATCGAGCTCGGCGGCGGTGGCGACCGTGTAGACATGCGGATCGGACGGCATCGGCGCCTCCCCTGGGCCGGACGCAGCCTAGGCCGGCCGGGAGCGCAACGGAAATCAAGGATTGTCCATGTTCCGTTTCGGCAACGGCTTCTCGTTCGGCGCCTCGGGGTCGCTGCGGACCTCGTCTTCCGGGCCGGTTTCGGCCAGGGTCTCGGCGGCGCGGGCGGCGACGTCGGGGCGGGGGGCGTCGGACAGCTCCTTCATCGCCTTGCGGAACGTCTTCGGATCGGGATCGGCAGGATCGCGCTTGGGCATGGGGCACCTCCGCGCGGTCAACGCGCCGGGGGGCGGGAAGTTCGCAGGGTGGCGAGCAGGGCCAGCGGGAGCAGGGCGGCGAGCAGGTAGGTGGCCTGGATGCCGGATGTCATGCCGGCGGGGCCGGGGCCGGAGAGGGCCTGCATGGCGAGCATCAGCAGGGTGGCGCCGAGCATCAGGCCGACCGAGCGGGTCAGCATGGCGAGGCCGCCGGCGACGCCGCGGTCGCGGGCGGGCAGGGCGCCGGTGATCAGGTCGAAATTGGCGACCTGGAACAGGCCCTGGCCGAAGCCCTGGACGAACATGCCGGCGGCGATGAGGGCGATGCCGGGGGCGGCGAGGCCGAGCAAAGCGAGGCCGGCGGACGAGACGAGCAGGCCGAGGGCGGTCAGGCGCGGCATGCCGGTGCGCGCGGCGATGCGCTCGGCCAGCGGGGCGGCGGCGACCATGCCGAGGGGGGAGGCCATCAGCACCAGGCCGCTGGCCAGCGGGGCGAGGTCGGCGGCCAGGCGCAGCAGGAACGGGCCGAGCAGCAGGTTGGCAAAGGCGGCGAGGTTCACGCCGATGCCGGCCAGGATCGCCAGGGCCAGACGCGGGCTGCGGAAATGGGCGAGGGCGAGCAGCGGCGAGGCCGAGCGGGCCTGCACGCGCACGAAGCCCCAGCCGGCCAGGCCGGCCAGGGCGGCCAGGGCGGCGGCGGGCGCGGGGGCGCTGGGCAGCCGGTCCAGCGCCAGCAGGCCGGCGCCCATGGCGAGCAGCATCAGCAGGCTGCCCGGAAGGTCGAACCGCGCCGTGCCGGCGGAATGGCCGCGGGGCAGGGCCCAGGCGAGGGCGAAGGCGAGCAGGGCGAGCGGGGCGCGGAAGGCGTAGACGGCGGGCCAGCCCCAGCCGGCGAGCAGGGCGCCGCCCAGCACCGGGCCGGCGGCGGCGCCGATGGCGAACATCATGGTGTAGAGCCCGAGCACCTGCACCCTGCGCTCCGGCGGCCAGGCGGCGGTGGCGAGCGCCGGACCGACGCTGAGCACCAGCGCCGCGCCCACGCCCTGCAGCGCGCGGGCGGCGAGCAGGACCGGGTAGCTGGGGGCGGCGGCGCAGAGCGCGAAGGCGGCCACACTCCACAGACAGCCGGCCATGAAGACGCGGCGGTAGCCGAACAGGTCGCCGAGGCGGCCGGCCGCGAGCATCAGCCCGGCATGGGTGAGCACGTAGCAGATCACCACCCATTTGACCGCCGGCACCGGGATCGCGAAGGCCGCGACGATGTGGGGCAGGGCCACGTTCACGGTGGTGTCGAGCGGGACCATCAGCGTGCCGGCGCCGACCACGGCCAGTTGCGCCCAGGGCCTCACCGGCTAGGCTTCGCCGGGCGGGGCGGGGGAGCGCGATGATCGACAAGACGGTGGCGACGGTGGCCGAGGCGCTGGCCGGGATCGGGGACGGGGCGACGGTGCTGCTGGGCGGGTTCGCGGGGGTGGGGGAGCCACGGGCGCTGATCGACGGCCTGGTGGAGGCCGGCGTCCGCGACCTCACCATCGTCTCCAACACCACCGGCCGCGCCGCCAGCGGCCTCGGCCGGCTGGTCTCGCTGCGCCGTGTCCGCCGCATCATCTGCAGCTTCTCCCGCCGCGGCTCCGCCCCCGACTTCCAGGCCCAGCTCGAGGCCGGCGAGATCGAGCTGGAAATGTGCCCGCAGGGGACGCTGGCCGAGCGGATGCGCGCCGCCGGCGCCGGCATCCCCGCCTTCTACACCCCGGCCGCGGTGGGCACGCAGCTCGCAGCCGGCAAGGAGCACCGCGACTTCCGCGGCCAGACCCACATTCTCGAACACGCCATCCACGGCGACGTGGCGCTGATCGAGGCCTGGGAGGCCGACCGCTGGGGCAACCTCACCTTCCGCAGCACCGGCCGCAACTTCAACCCGGTGATGGCCGCCGCCGCCCGCCTCACCATCGCCCAAGCGCAACATATCCGCCCCCTCGGCGAGCTCGACCCCGAGATGATCGCCACCCCCGGCCTGTTCGTCCACAGGATCGTGCACGTGCCATGCGGCGATCCGCCGCCCTGACCGCTTGCCCGGGCCGGGCGGCGGTCGCAGACTGAGCCAAACACAGGAGACTCCCCGCGATGCCCCGTCTCGGCTTCGGCGCCTTCCTCGCGCCCCACCACCCGGTGGGCGAGCACCCGATGCTCCAGTTCCGCCGCGACATCGACCTCGTCGCCCAGCTCGACCGCCTCGGCTACGACGAGTTCTGGTGCGGCGAGCACCATTCCTCGGGCTGGGAGATGATCGCCTCGCCCGAGATGTTCCTCGCCGCCGCCGCCGAGCGCACCCAGCGCATCAAGCTCGCCACCGGCGTCATCTCGCTGCCCTACCACCACCCGTTCAACGTCGCCCAGCGCATGGTCCAGCTCGACTGGATGTCGGGCGGCCGCGCCATCTTCGGCTCCGGCCCCGGCGCGCTGGCCTCCGACGCCCACGCCCTCGGCCTCGATCCCATGGTCCTGCGCGACCGCCAGGACGAGGCGATCCCGATCATCCGGCGCCTGATGAAGGGCGAGCGCGTCACCTACAAGGGCGAGTGGTTCACGCTGCAGGACGCCGCCCTCCAGCTGCTGCCGCTGCAGGAGGAGATGCCCTTCGCGGTCGCCTCCCAGATCAGCCCCTCGGGCATGACGCTGGCCGGCAAGCACGGCATCGGCATCATCTCGATCGGCTCGATGTCGGCCGAGGGCCTCAACGCGCTGCCTACCCAATGGGGCTTCGCCGAGGCCGCCGCGAAGAAACACGGGCAGGTGGTGGACCGCAGGAACTGGCGCGTGCTGCTGTCCTGGCACGTCGCCGAGACCCGCGACAAGGCCCGCGCCGAGGCCGGCGCCGGGCTGATGAAGCACCACAACGAATACATCCTCGGCACCCTCCAGCGCCCCAATTCCAAGCCCTTCACCTCGCCCGACGAGGCGGTGGAAAAGACCGCCTGGTCGGAGAACTCGGCCGCCACCATCGGCACGCCCGACGACCTGGTGAAGACCATCAAGAACGTGCTCAAGGTCAGCGGCGGCTTCGGCGTCGCGGTCGGCTTCGTGCACGACTGGGCGAACCCGGAGAACACCGCCCGCAGCTGGGACATGGTCGCCCGCTACGTGGTGCCCGAGATCAACGGCTATCTCAACGAGCTGCGCCGCTCGCAGGAGCACGTGATCAACAACCGCGACAGCTTCAATCGCGCCCGCGACGCGGTGATGTCCAAGATCCAGGAGAACGACGCCGCCCGCGCCGCGCTCGCGGTCACCAACTCGCCGATGCTCGCCGCCTCCAGCAGCAACGTGCCGGACTTCGCGAAGGTGAAGTAGCGACGGAGTGCCACGCCATGGACGGTTCGATCATCATCGTCCTGATCTACGGCGTGGCACTCTTCGTCTTCGTCAAGGCGGCCGCCATCAGGATCGCCGACACGCGGCTCCGCACCCGCCTGCTGCCGGTCGAGGCCCGCATCACCAATCCCGGCACCAGCCCGCAGACCTCGATCTTCGTCTCCGAGGACAGCAACGGCCAGCGCACCGAACGCCGCGACACCAGCTACACCGCCACCTACGACTACGAGGTCGCGGGCCGGCGCCACACCGGCAAGCACGAGGACACCAGCCCTGTCTTCCCCGCCGCGCCGCGCACCGCCACCGTCTACTACGATCGCGACGACCCCTCGGTCTCCCGCCTCAGCGCCACGGTCCCCGACGAGCGCCCGAAGCTCTACGCCATGTTCGGCATCGTCGTCGCGGTGGTCGCCACCGTCATCCTCGCCATCTCGAGCGGCGCCCCCGTCGCGCCGCACCCGAACTGAGGCTGGAAAGCCGCCGCCACCTGTCCCAGTCTCCCCCCGCCATTTCCGGAGCCCTTCCATGACCCTGCGCATCGCCGTCGGCGGCTTCCTGCACGAAAGCCATTCCTTCGCCCCGCGCCCGACGCGCTATGCCGATTTCGTCGCCCCCGGCGGCTTCCCGCCGCTGGTCCGCGGCGCCCCGCTCTTCGCCGCCGTGCGCGGCACCTCGGTCCCCATCGCGGGCGCCATCGCCACCGGCGAGGCCGCCGGCGCCACCCTCGTCCCCCTCGCCTGGGGCTTCGCCAACCCGGCCGGCCCGGTGCAGGACGAGGCGTTCGAGCGCATCACGGCCATGATCTGCGCCGAGCTCTCCGCCGCCCTCGATGCCGGCCCGCTCGACGGCGTCTATCTCGACCTCCATGGTGCCGCCGTGGCCGACAGCTTCCCCGACCTGGAAGGCGAGGTGCTGCGCCGCGTGCGCGCCATCGTCGGCGACCTCCCGCTCACCATCAGCCTCGATCCCCACTGCAACCTGACCGCGGCGATGGTGGACCGGGTGGACGCGCTGGTGCCCTTCCGCACCTACCCCCATATCGACATGAAGGACGCCGGCGCCCAGGCCATGGCGCTGCTCCTCAAGCGCATCGCCAGCGGCCGCCCCTGGGCACGCGCCTTCCGCCAGGTCAACTTCTTCCTGCCGCTGACCACCCAGTGCACCCTGGTCGAACCGATGGCCCCGGTGATGGACAGGCGCACCGAGCTCTCCGCCGATGTCGCCGAACTCGCCTTCTGCTTCGGCTTCCCCTACGCCGATTTCGCCGATTGCGGCGCCGCGCTGGCCGCCTATGCCGACACCCAGCAAGCCGCCGACGCCGCGGCCGACGGCCTGCTCGCCTTCATCAACGCGAGTGAATCCACCTTCCGCCTCAACGTCATCCCCGCCGAGCAGGCGGTCCGCGAGGCCATCGCCATCGCCGCCGGCGCAAGCCGGCCGGTCGTCATCGCCGACACCCAGGACAATCCCGGCGGCGGCGGCCACGGCGACACCACCGGCCTGCTCGCCGAGCTGATCCGCCAGCAGGCGCAGGGCGTCGTCCTCGCCCTCATCAACGACGCCGAGAGTGCGGCCGCCTGCCACGCGGCCGGCGAGGGGGCCACCATCCAGCTCTCCCTCGGCGGCAAGTCCGACAACGCCCCGCTCGCCGTCACCGCGAAGATCCTCAAGCTCACCGACGGCAGGTTCACCGGCACCGGCCCCATGGCCAAGGGCAACCCCGCCGCGCTCGGCCCCTCCGCCCTGATCGAGCCCGCCCCCGGCATCCGCGTCATCGTCGTCACCCGCAAGATGCAGGCGCTCGACCAGTCCCTGATCCGCCATGTCGGCATCGAGCCGTCGGAGGCCAGGATCCTGGTCCTCAAATCCTCGGTCCATTTCCGCGCCGATTTCCAGCCCATCGCCGCCCGGGTCATCGTCGCCGCCGCCCCCGGCCCGGTCGTCGCCGACCCGGCCGTGCTGCCCTTCCGGCACCTGCGCAAGGGCCTTCGCCTGCGCCCGATGGACAACCGCGCGGTGGTGTAGGGCAGGGCGGCTTCGGTTGACCAGGTTGCAGCGGCTGCCCATATTTACCTGGTCAACCGAGGTCACGGATGCCCCGCCGCCCCAAGCCCGAGTCCGGACCCCCCCGGCTCGGCTACATGCTGAGCCCCGATCCCGTGCGCGCCGCGTTCCAGCGCCGCTCGCTCGACGCGCTCAACCGCATCGCCACGCAGGCGCCAACCGAGAGCCTGGCCAATGCCCTGGTCGCGCCGACCGATATCGGCGCGCTGGCCCGCATCCTCAGCGACGGCGAGGCGATCGGGCCGGCAATCCCGGTGCTCGATCCGCTGGCGCCGCTGATCGCCCGCAATGCCGAGCATCGCCTTGACCTGCTCGCGCGCTGCGGCGGCACCCTGACCGCAGCCGAGGCGGGCGCGCTGCTCGGCATCAGCCGCCAGGCCGTGGACAAGCGCCGCCGGCTGGGCGGCCTGATCGCGCTGCGGCAAGGCGGAAGCTGGCACTATCCGCGCTGCCAGTTCGACGAGGCGCGCGGCGAGCCCGTTGCCGGCCTGGCCCGGCTGCTGGCGGCGCTGCCCGACCGGAGCGCCTGGACCCTGCTCGACTTCCTGCTGGCGCCGGACCAGGCGCTGGGCGCTGCCTCGCCGCTCGACATGCTGCGCAAGGCGGGCTGGACGGACGCGCTGGACCGGCTGGCGCGCATCGAACGCGGCGACGGGTTCGGCTGATCGCCCCGCCCGCGCCGCCGGCACCGCGTGGCCCATCCGGAGCGGCGCCGCTGCCGCCGGCCGGGCTCGGCGCCGCCAGCCTCCCCATCCAGCCGGTGCCGGCGGGAACGGCGCTCTACCGGGTGCATCGTTCGGCCCATGGCCCCGTCTTCTTCGGCCCCGGCGCCGGCAACCCGCCAACCTACCGCTTCGACAGCCCGGGCGGGCATTTCGGCGTGCTCTATGTCGGGCTCGGCATGGCCGGCGCCCTCGTCGAGACCCTGCTCCGCAACCCGGCACGCCGGATGGTGGACCATGCCGCGATCGCCGCCAGGGCGCTGACCGTGCTTCATGCCGGGCGTGACCTGCGGCTGGTGCAGGCCCATGGCGCCGGATTGCAGCTTCTGGGCTGCGACAACGCCATCTCCACCGGCCCCTACGACCCCTGCGGCGCCTGGTCCGATGCGCTGTGGGCCCACCGCGCGGCGCCGGACGGCATTGCCTACCAGTCCCGCCACGACCCGGCGGAGATCTGCCTGGCGCTGTTCGAGCGGCCGGACCTTGGCCTCGCCGCCGGCGGAACCACGAACCTGACCGACATGCTCCCGGCTCTCGCCAACCTGCTGGGCGGCTACGGCAAGTCGCTGAGCACCCCGCCGCCCTGATCCGGTCGCGCCGCGATGTACGCAAGGCTCGAGAACCGCATCGCCCGGATCGCCGGATTTCATGCCGGCACCGAACGGGGCACCTTCGATGACCAGAGCGCCTCGGCGTCCACCCACCATCATGAGATGGTGCATGATCGCATCTTCTTCGAGACCGCGGACGGGCTGTTCCATCTGCTGGTCGACCGCATCGCCGCGCAGGCCGAGAGCCGGGCCGGGCGGCGGGCCGGCACGAGGCTGCTGGCGCGGCTGATGGCGGAGACGCGCACCGCCCACGAGGCGATCGCGACCTGTATGGGCATCGTCTACCCGGAGACATACCAGGCGAACCCCGACTACGAGGAGCGGCTGACCGCCCGTCAGGAGCACGCCCGGCTTCCGGCGGAATACCGCGGCCACTACGCGATATTCGGCCATCTGCTCGATCCGCATCTGCGCGCGCCCTGCAGCGGCGGGGCACGCTGAAGATCGGCATCGCGGGGCCGCTCCATGGCGCCTATCGGAACATGGTGCAGGCGATCGTCGAATGCTGGGAGCCCCTGTAGGGCGCGAACCGCGGTCGGCTCAGCGCGTGTGGTGCACCTCCGGCAGCCCGTACACCGGCGTCGGGATGCCCTCCAGCCGCGCCTTGAGCTGCAACGCCAGGTACAGCGAGTAGTGCCGCGACTGCGCCAGGTTGCCGCCGTGGAACCACAGCGCGTCCTGCCGGGTCGGCTTCCACATGTTGCGCAGCTCGCCCTCCCAGGGGCCGGGGTCCTTGCTGGTGCCGGAGCCGACGCCCCAGCAGATGCCCACCCTGTCGGCCACCTCGGCTGAAATGAGCTTCTCCGCCCAGCCGTTCATCGAGCCGTAGCCGGTGGCGTAGACGATCAGGTCGGCCTGCTCGGTGCTGCCGTCGCTGAGCCTCACCCCGTCTTCGGTCACCTCGGTGACCGAGACGCCGCTGCGCAGGCGGATGCGGCCGTCGATGATCATGTCGGAGGCGCCGACGTCGATGTAGTAGCCGGAGCCGCGGCGGATGTATTTCTGGCCCAGGCCGGTGCCGTCCTCGCCGTAGTCGAGCAGGAAGCCGGCGCCGGCGAGCCTGGCGTAGAATTCCTTGTCGTCCTCCCGGATCGCATCCATCGCGACCTTCCCCGCCGCCGGCTGGTGGCGATAGGGCAGGGACGCGACCGTGAGATCGGCCGTCTCGGTGCTCAGCCCGGCCTGCGCCGCGTTCTCGGAATACACGCCGTCGCGCGCGAACTTGCGCAAGGTCGGCTGGCGGGCGACCAGCGTCGAGGAGCGCTGGATCATCGTCACCTCCGCCCCGTGCTCCCACAGGTCGGCGGCGATGTCGTGGGCGGAGTTGTTGGAGCCGACGACGATGCAGCGCTTGCCGGCGTAGTCCTCGCCGCCCGGATGCTGGCTGGAATGGCGCTGCCGGCCCCTGAACCGCTCCATGCCCGGGTAGCTGGGCATGTTGGGCATGCCGGACATGCCGGTGGCCAGCACGAGATGGGCGGGTCGCAGCTCCACCTCCTTCCCCTCGCGGGTCACATGCACGCGCCACTGTCCGGCCGCCGCATCGTATTCGGCCCGGTCGCAGGTGGTGGCGCTCCAGTAGTCGAGCTCCATCACCTTGGTGTACATCTCCAGCCAGTCGCCGATCTTGTCCTTCGGGCTGTACACCGGCCAGTGGTCGGGGAACGGCAGATAGGGCAGGTGGTCGTACCAGACCGTGTCGTGCAGGCACAGCGAGCGGTAGCGGTTGCGCCAGTTGTCGCCCGGGCGGGGGTGGCGGTCGATCACCAGCGCCGGCACGCCGAGCCGCTTGAGCCGCGCGCCGAGCGCGATGCCGCCCTGGCCGCCGCCCACCACCACCACATAGGGCTGCCGCGCATAGCCCAGCTCCGCCGCCAGCTGCTGGCGGTTCTCCAGCCAGCTCCGCCGGCCGCGCACCACGCCGAACTCCACGCCCTCGTCGCGCGTGGCGCCGCGCTTCTCCTCGTGCCCCTTCAGCTCCAGCATCGCGGTCAGCAGCGTCCAGGCCTTGCCGTTGCGCAGGCGGACATGGCCGCGGCCGCGGCCGAACGCGGTCTCGAAGCGCAGCCAGGCGGCGGTGTGGCCGTTCTCGTCCCGCGCCTCGCCGTCGAGCGTGAAGCGGCAGGGCAGGGCGGCCTGCAACGCCGCCTTCAGCATCGCGGCGATCGCGCCCGGTCCTTCCTGGGTCGTGATGTTCCAGCTGAAGGCGATCAGGTCGCGCCAGGCGCCGTCGGCCGCGAACAGCGCCGCCGCCCCCTCGGCATCGCCGCGGGCCAGCGCGGCATTGAACGGGTCGAGCCAGGCGGCGACTTCGGAATTCGACGGCATATCCAGGCTTCCTGCGAAAGGCGACGCGCCGACAGTAACGCAACGCCGCGGCCCGGCAAGGCGCCGGCCCGGGTTGCGCCGCCGCCGCCGAACGGCGAAACCTCATGCGATGAGCGTCCCTGCCACCCCCGCCGACGGACTGCCCCCGGCCCAGCGCCGGCGCGCCATGCTGACCATCGCGCTGGCGATCGCGGTCTCGGTGCTGGGCAGCTCGGTCGCCAACATCGCCCTGCCCACCATCGCCCGCGACCTGGACGTGACGCCGGCAGCCTCGGTCTGGGTGGTCAACGCCTTCCAGATCGCGGTGATGGTGGCGCTGCTGCCCTGCGCCTCGCTCGGCGACATCCATGGCTATCGCCGCGTCTACGGCATCGGCCTCGCCGTGTTCACGCTGGCCTCGCTGGCCTGCGCGCTGGTCCATTCGCTGCCGCTGATGATCCTCGCCCGCATCGTCCAGGGCCTCGGCGGCGCTGGGCTGATGAGCGTGAACACCGCGCTGATCCGCTTCATCTTCCCGCGCGCGCAGCTCGGCCGCGGGCTCGGCTTCAACTCGCTGGTGGTGGCGACCTCCTCGGCGCTGGGGCCGACCGTGGCCGCCGCCATCCTCTCCGTCGCCGACTGGCCCTGGCTGTTCGCCATCAACGTGCCGATCGGGCTGGCCGCCCTCGCCCTGCTGCGCGACCTGCCGCTGACGCCGCGCTCCGGCCATGCCTTCGACTGGCCGAGCGCCTTCCTCAACGCCGCCTTCTTCGGCCTGTTCATCGCCACCCTCGACGGGGTCGGCTATGGCGGCATCGGCTGGCTGCCGCTGCTGGAGCTCGCCGCCTTCCTGGCGGTCGGCGTCATCTTCGTCCGCCGCATGCTGCGCCTGCCGGCGCCGATGCTGCCGGTGGACCTGTTCCGCCGCCCGGTCTTCGCCCTGTCGGTGGCAACCTCGGTCTGCTCCTTCGTCGCCCAGTCCGGCGCCTACGTGGCATTGCCGTTCCTGATGCAGAGCGTGGGCGGCATGTCGGAGACCTCCACGGGCCTGCTGATGACCCCCTGGCCGGCCATGGTCGCCCTGGTGGCGCCGCTGTCGGGCCGCCTCTCGGACCGCTTCTCCGCCGGGCTGCTCGGCGGCATCGGGCTCGCGGTGATGACCGTCGGCATGCTGCTGCTGGGCTTCCTCTCGGCCCAGCCCGGCTGGTGGGACGTGGCCTGGCGCATGGCGCTCGGCGGGGCCGGGTTCGCGCTGTTCCAGGCACCCAACAACCGGCTGCTGATCAGCGCGGTGCCGCGCGAGCGCAGCGGCGCGGGCAGCGGCATGCTGTCCACCTCGCGCCTGCTGGGCCAGGGGATCGGCGCGGCCATGGTGGCGATCTGCTTCGCCCTCACCGAGGCCCAGGGCGTCGGCGTCGGCGCGGTCACCGCGGTGTTCGTGGGCGCCGGCTTCGCCGCCCTGGCAACCGTGCTCAGCTCGCTGCGTCTCGTCCGGGGCGCCTCGGGCGACGTCGCCTGACCCGCTACCCCGAAAGCGGCAGCACCGCGAACCGCATCCCGCCGCGCTTCTCCTCGCCCGGCTGCAGCACGAACACGCCGTGCGCGCTGCCGTCGTCCATGTGGTTGAACCCGTCGGTGATGTTCGACACCGGCTCCACCGCCATGAAATCCATCCCGCGCGGCACGTAGACCACCACGTTGCCGAACACCGGGTCGGCCGTGATCGCGACGCTGAAGCCGCGCCCCGGATAGTCGAGCCGCGCCTGGCGGTTCCAGCCGGTGAAGCAGTGGTCGAGATACTGCCCCACCGGCAGGCCCCGGCTGTGGTCCCATTCCGGCGGCAGCGCCGCCATGTGGGTCGGGATCATGTCCTCCCCCGCCATCTGCACGCCGGTCGCGGCGAATGTCAGCCGCTGGTCCGCCGTGCGCGGGAAGAACGGATGCTGCCCGAACCCGGCCGGGGCCGGGGCGTCGTGCAGGTTGCGGATCACCAGCTCCATGTCCAGCGCGTCCTCGCCCAGGCGGAAGATCTGCTCGGCATGGAAGGCGAAGGGCCACAGCCGCCCGCCGGGATAGTCCAGGCTCAGCGTCACTGCCCCGTCGGCCTCGCTGGCCGTCCACGGCAACTGCCAGCCCGCGCCATGGATCGCCCAGCCGCGCATCAGGTCCGGCAGCTCGTAGCTCTTGCCCGCGAAGCTGAACCGCCGCCCGCCGACCCGGTTCGAATACGGGAACATCGGGTAGCTCGCCAGATTCCGCGGCGTGTCCTCCTCCAACGCGCCGGGCAAGGGCAGCCGGAAGATCGGCTCGTCGGCCCGAATCCACGACACCAGCCCGCCACCGAGCGCCGGCGCGAGGACCAGCTCAGCCTGGCCCGCCACCACCTTCAGAAGCTCCGTCATCCCTTCACCGCCCCCTGCGAAAGCCCGCGCACCATGGAGCGCTGGACGATGGCGAACAAGGCCAGCACCGGCAGGATCGACAATATGCCCCCCGCGCTCAGCGCCCCCCACGGCAACTGGAACTCGCCCACCATCAGCTGCAGCCCGACCGGCCAGGTGCGCGAGCCGGAGGACGTGGTCAGCATCAGCGCGAACAGATACTCGTTCCACGCCGCGATGCCGATGAACACCGCGCAGGCCCACAGCCCGCCCTGCACCAGCGGCAGCACCACGCGCAGCATGGCGCCGAGGCGGGTGCAGCCGTCGATCTGCGCGGCCTCCTCCAGCTCGGCCGGGATCGCATCGAAGAACCCCTTCATCATCCAGATGAAGATCGGCAGCAGGAAGGCGGTGTAGGCGAGCGCCAGCCCGATCCGCGTGTCCAGCAGCCCGGCATTCTTCATGATCACGAACAGCGGGATCACCATCAGGACCACCGGGAACATGCGCAGGATCAGGAAGAACAGCAGCACGTTCTCCCGCCCGCGGAAGCGCAGCCGCGACAGGCTGTAGGCGCCCATCGTGCCGGCCACCACGCAGATCGCCACCGTGAACATCGTGGTCACCGCGCTGTTCCACATCAGCGCCGGCAGGTTCGACTGGGTCCAGATCGCCACGTAGTTGTCCAGCGTCGCCGGGTTCGGCCAGAAGGTGAACCTGCGGGTGATGATGTCCTTCTCGAACTTCAGCGAGATGTTCAGCGCCCACAGCACCGGAAACGCCGCGCCCAAGGTGAAGCCGGCGGCGATCAGATAGACGATGGCCTTCTCGATCGGGCTGCGCCGCATCTCAGTCGGCCTTCAGCGCGTTGGACCAGCGCACATAGGCCCAGGAGCACACCATCAGCAGCGCGAACATGATCACGCTCAGCGCCCCGGCATAGCCGAAATTGAACTCGCGATAGGCCTTCTGGAACGCGTACAGCGACAGCACCTGGGTGGAGCGCCCCGGCCCGCCGCCGGTCAGGATCAACAGCAGCTCGGGCGAGTTCATCAGGCTGATGCCGCGCAGCACCACGGTGGCGACCACGATCATGCGCAGGCCGGGCAGCTGGATATGGACGAAGCGGCGCCAGAACCCGGCGCCATCGACGGCGGCGGCCTCGTACAGCTCCTGCGGGATGCCCTTCAGCCCGGCCAGCAGCAGCAGGCCGAAGAACGGGAAGCCGTGCCAGGTCTCCACCAGGATCGCCGCCGGCAGGGCCCAGTTGGGGTCGGCGAACCAGGCCTTGTAGCCGTCGATCAGCCCGATCGCGTCCAGCGCCGCGTTGATCACGCCGAGCCGCGAATCGAGCATCAGCGCCCAGATGTTGCCCGCCACCACCAGCGGCAGGAACCAGGGCAGCAGGATCACCACCGTCATCGCCCGGAAGCCGGGCAGCTCGTAATCCAAAGCCACCGCGATGATCAGCCCGCAGATCAGCTCCAGGATCACCGTGCCGATCACCCACAGCGCGGTGTTCCAGAGCGACACCCAGAACACCGGATCGTCGAGGATCGCGAGATAATGGGTGAAGCCGATATAGCCGGTGCCGAGCCCCGGCCGGTTCAGCCGCATGGTGCGGAAGCTCAGGTCGATGCCCGAGATGGTCGGATAGATGATGACGGCGAACACCAGCGCGAGGCCGGGCAGCAGCAGCAGCCACGGCCAGGCGCGCGTGTCGGAAAGGCTGCGCAGGCGCATTCACGCCGCTCCCGGGCCGGGCGGCCCCGCGAACCGGCCAGGCCGGTTCGACGGCGCCGCGATCAGCCGCGGCGCAGCGCGATCATCCGGTCGATGTGCTGGGCCGAGGTCATGCCGGAATAGGACATGCTGAACGGCTTCTTGGGCCCCGACGGCGGGGCGGCGGCGACGGGGGGCAGCGGCGCCTTCACCCGGCGCACGGCCGGGGCCGCCACCGGCGGTACCGGCGGGGGAACGAATGCCGCAGTGCGGCGCTGCGTCTCGTCCGGGCGCTGGCCCGACCAGAAGGCGACGTCCTGGCGCAGATGCTGCTGCATCCTGGCCATCTCGCGATCGGACTCCGCGCGCGCCGTGTCGTCGTTGCCGTCGAGGGGGGAATTCATGAATGCTGTCCTTGAAAATGGATGTCGCGGTGCGCCGCGGCGGCGTCAGGGCTGGTCGTGCATCGCGGGAGGCGCCGGATTCGGCGACCAGAGCATGTCCGATGCCAGGTAGCCGGCCGCCAGCGCGAGGCAGAGCAGCATCGCGAAAAGCCGCAGCGATCCGGCCCGCGCGGTCCGGGCCGCGACGCTGCGCCCGGATCGCCTGGCCAGGCCCTCGGGCAGCAGGGCCACCAGCCGCGCGGCAATGGCCTCTGCCTCCATCTGGCCCCAGGCGCTCGGCTGGGTTCCCGCGATGAGCCGGGAGAGGATCGCGATCGCCGCCGCCGGCGGCAGCTGCGCCAGGCGGTCGGCCTCGCGCCACGGATCCTGTCCGGCCCGTGCAAAGACCGAGACGACGCGAAGCACCGTGCCGTTGGCTTCGGCGCCGATATCGGCGAAGAGGAAATCGTTCAGCGCGGAGTTCTGGAGGGCATACACATCGGTCGTGGTCACCAAAATTCGCCTTGAACAATTCTGTCGGCAGAAAATACATATGGAGACGTCTGGAAATATTGCAAGGAAATAGGCGGCACGGCGCCGAAATACCGCCGGCCGCCGCCGGCGGCCGGTTCATGGATCGCAATGCGGGAACGTTCGGCCGCATCAGACCGACGCGAGCGCCGTCTTCTCGATCCAGGCCCAGTCCGGCTCGTAGCCCAGGCCGGGCGTGGCCGGCACCGTGAGCTTCCCGCCCACGATCTTCATCCCGTGCGAGCCGTGCTTGAGCCCGCTGATCTGCTGGGAGGAGATCACCAGCTCCTCGTAGAAGTCGTTGTTCGGGATGGCGCCGCAGATATGCGCCTGCGGCAGGCCCATGCCGTGCACCTGCGCCTTCATGCCGTGGCATTCGGCAAGATGGGCGATCTTCAGCGCCCCGGTCATGCCGCCCTTCATCATCGGGTTGGTGCGCAGCATGTCGAGCGCCCCGGCCTGCACCCAGCTCGCCGCGTTCCAGTGGGCGCCATCCGACGTCTCCGCCGCCAGCACCGGCACGTCGAGCGCGTCACAGAGCTTGCGGTAGCTGCCGAGCTCGAATTCGCGCATCGGCTCCTCGTACCAGTAGAAGCCGCATTCCTCCATGACGCGCCCGAACCACAGGCTGGTCACGTAGTCCCACCCGGCCGAGCCGTCGAACATCAGCACCGCGTCGGGGCCGGTCCATTTGCGCAGGTTGCGGCTGAGCCTGGCGTCTTCCTTCGCATCCCCCCAGGCGTGCAGCTTGAAGGCGGTGAAGCCCTCGTCGATGCATTCCTTTATGTGGCGCTCGTACTCGTCCATCGTGTCCCAGGTGACGGTGGAGGCGTAGACCGGGATTTCCGCGTTGTTGCCGCCCAGCAGCTGGTACAGCGGCAGCCCGGCCTTGCGGGACTTGATGTCCCAGGCGAGCAGGTCGATCAGCCCCAGCGAGTGGAGCTGCATCTCCTCCAGCCGGTCGAGCTCCCACACCTTGGTCCAGAGATCCTCGGTGAGCAGCGGGTTGCCGCCGATGAGGGTCTTCAGGCGGCGATCGACCAGGCTCATCACCGCCTCGCCGCGCCCGGTCTTGAGCGCGCCGGTGATGCCCTCGTCGGTTTCCATCCGGATGACGGCGCTGCGCGGCACCTTGCCGGCCCGCGTGCCGTCGCCGGAGCCGGGCAGGCCGGCGCGCCAGCGGAAGCTGTCGCCGACATAGGGATCTTCGATGAGATAGCAGCGGATGTCGGTGATGCGCATGGGCAATCCTTCTCCCCCTCCCGCGTTTGCGG
>JBGAIK010000087.1:0-16220 GCA_044225615.1 Acetobacteraceae bacterium
CGCGCCGGCGGCTCGCTGCTGAAGCGGATGTTCGGGGGATGAAGCGGTTCGGCCGGCGCGACGCCGAGACCGACGGGCTCGGCCTGATCGCCCAGCCCGCCGCGCCGCTGCCGGGCGTGCCCGCCACCGCCGCCCGCATCGCCGACCTGCGCTCGCGCGTGCTCAAGCAGATCGACGCCGCCGCCGCCGTCGACATGGCCCCGGTGGTGCTGCAGCGCCAGCTGGAGGCGGTGATCCACGAGATCGCCAACGAGCTGCGCTACGAGATCACCGCCCGCGAGCAGGCCCGCCTCGCCGAGGAACTCGCCAACGACATGACGGGCTACGGCCCGCTCGAGGCGCTGCTGCGCGACGACAGCGTCAGCGACATCATGGTGAACGCGCCGGACACCGTCTATGTCGAGCGCCAGGGCCGGCTGGAGCGCACCGCGGTGCGCTTCCGCGACGCCGACCACATCACCAGCGTCGCCCAGAAGATCGCCGCCCGCGTCGGCCGCCGCATCGACGAATCGAGCCCGATGGTCGACGCCCGGCTCAAGGACGGCAGCCGCGTCAACGTCATCTTCCCGCCGCTCTCGGTCGACAGCCCCTGCATCTCGATCCGCAAATTCTCGCGCCATCGCCTTGATCTAGAAGCAATGATAGCCAATGGCTCGATGACCGCGAACGTCGCCGAGCTGCTGCGCATCGCCGGGCGGTGCCGGCTCAACATCCTGGTCTCCGGCGGCACCGGCTCGGGCAAGACCACGCTGCTCAACGCCATGAGCCAGTCGATCGACCATGGCGAGCGGATCGTGACGGTGGAGGACGCCGCCGAGCTCCAGCTCGTCCAGCCGCATGTCATCCGCCTGGAAACGCGCCCGCCGAACCTCGAGGGCAGCGGCATGATCCACCAGCGCGACCTGCTCAGGAACGCGCTGCGCATGCGGCCCGACCGCATCATCGTGGGCGAGGTGCGCGGCGCGGAGGCCTTCGACATGCTGCAGGCCATGAACACCGGCCATGACGGCTCGATCTCCACGCTGCACGCCAACACCACCCACGATGCGCTGACCCGCATCGAGAACATGGTGCAGATGGGCCAGTTCAGCCTGCCGGTGCGCGCCATCCGCTCGCAGATCGTCTCGGCCATCGACCTGATCATCCAGGTTGAGCGCATGCGCGACGGCGTGCGCCGGGTGGTGCAGATCAGCGAGATCGACCGGCTCGACGGCGACAGCATCGAGCTGCACGACCTGGTCGCCTACGAGTTCGGCCATGTCGACGCCGACGGGCGGATCATCGGCCGCTACGTCGCCTCGGCGCGGCCGGCCGGGTTCCGCAAGCGCATCGCCTATTTCGGCCTCGACGCCGCGTGGGATGCGGCACTGGCGGCCGCGTGAGCACCGAGGAAATCCTCGCCAACCTGCCGGACCCGCTGTGGTACCCGGTGATCGTCCTGTTCGTCGTGCTGATCGGCGCCATCGTCGGGCTGATCGTCGACAACCGCAACACCAAGCTGCGCCTCAGGGTCGAGGCGCTGGTCCCGCACGAGGACGAGCAGCACGCGGCCGAGGTCGCCAGCATCCGCGTCGCCCGCCCGTCCCGGCTGCGCACCAGGCGGGTGCTGGCGGCGCTGTTCCGCATGCCGATGGACCTGCCGGCCGCCCATGTGGTGAACCCGCGCATCGTCGTCCTGCTCGGCCTGCTGGCCGGGCTGGTCGCCGCCTTCGGCTCGGTCCGCTTCATCGACTGGGCCTATGCGATCCCGCTCGGCATCACGGCCGGGCTCGCCGCGACGCGGGCGATCTTCGCCTGGGAATGGAACGCCTACCAGAAGGCGCTGCGCCAGCAGCTGCCCGACACGATCGAGATGGTGGTGAGCGCGGTGCGCGCCGGCCTGCCGATCGGCGACGCCTTCCGCGGCGTGGCGCAGGAGATGCCGGCCCCGACCAAGGGCGAGTTCGCCCGCGTGGTGGCCGAGATGGCCGTCGGCACGTCCGCCGACGCCGCGCTGCTGCACGTGCACGAGCGCACCCGGGTCACCGAATACGCCATCTTCGCCGTCACCATCAGCGTGCAGAACCGCTCCGGCGGGCGGCTGGTGGAAAGCGTGCAGAAGCTGGCCGAGACGGTGCGCTACCGGCTGGCCATGCAGATGCGCGCCCAGGCGCTGGCCGGCGAGGCGCGGGTCTCGGCCATCATCCTCGGCTCGCTGCCCTTCGCCGCCGGCGCGGCCCTCAGCGCCATCCGGCCCGGCTATCTCGACCCGCTGTTCGACGATCCGCGCGGCAACCGCCTGGTGGTGATCGCCGCCATCGGCCTGTTCCTCGGCATCATGACCATGCGGCGGATGATCCGCTCGGCGACCGCGGAATGAACCCGGAGGCGTTCCTCGCCGAACTCGCCGAGCGCGATCCGCGCATGGTGGTCTACGTGCTGGTCGGCGCGGTGGCGGTGCTGCTGATCGCGGCGGTGGCGGTGCTGCTGCGCGACGCCGCGAGCGACCGGCTGGAACGCCGGGTCATGGCCGCGGTGGGCGACGCGCCGACCGGCCCGGACGGGCCGGCCGCGGTGCCGCTGGGCCTGTTCGGGCGGCTGCTGCAGCGCCTCGGCCTCAGGCTGCGCGGCGGCTCGTCGTTCTATTCGGAGCAGGACCTGCTGGCGCTGGAGACGATGATCGCCGCCTCCGGCCTCAGCCCGGCCCGCGTGCTGCCGATGGTGCTGGGCGCCAAGCTGCTGTTCACGGTGCTGATCCCGGCGCTGGCCATCGTCTACGGCGTGCTGGCCGGGTTCACCTTCATGGGCATCCTGGTGCTCGCGGCCCTCGCCCTGCCGCTCGGGCTGATGGGCCCGGACTGGATCCTGCATTTCGTCCGCCGGCCCTACACCGCGGCGCTGCGCCGCGGCCTGCCCGACTCGCTCGACCTGCTGGTGATCTGCACCGAATCCGGCATGGCGCTGGAGACGGCGCTGGAGCAGGTGGCGCGCGAGATCGCCGCCTCCAACGCGCCGATGTCGGTGGCGCTGACCAAGCTGCTGGACGAGCTGCGGGTGCTGCCCGACCGGCGCGAGGCCTTCGCCAATTTCGGCCGCCGCGCCGGGGTCGAGGGGTTCCGCCGGCTCGCCACCATGCTGGCCCAGGCGCTGAACTACGGCACCCCGATCGCCGAGGCGCTGCGCGCGGTGGCGGCCGACCTGCGGCGCGACCGGATGGTGGCGATGGAAGGCAAGTGCGCCAAGCTGCCGGCCATGCTGGTCCTGCCGCTGATCGTGTTCATCATGCCGGCGCTGTTCATCGTGCTGGCGGCGAGCCCGGTGCTGCGCATCGTCGATTCGCTGAAGGTGATGGCCAAGGTGGTTCCCAAGTGAGAGCGTCGGCCCTGCTCCTGCTGCTGGCGCTGGCCGCCTGCGGCCAGTCCGCGCCGGGTGCCCGGCAATCCGAGCTCAACCCCGAATCGCGGCTGCGGGTGGGCGAGGCGGCGGAGCGGGCCGGCGACATGCAGACGGCGGTGGCGATGTACACCGCCGCCGCCCAGGGCGCGCCGGACGACATCGGCGTCCAGGTCAGCGCCGCCAGCGGCCTGGCGCGCAGCGGCAAGTGGAACCAGGCCCGCGACCTGCTGGTGGAACGCGCGAAGTCCCATCCGCGCAACCCGGAGCTGCTGCGCACCCTGGCGTCGATCTACGTCATGGTCGGCCAGTCCCGCGCCGCGATCGCGCGCTACGACGAGGTGCTGGCAATCGCCCCCAATGACGTGCACGCACTGGTCGACAAGGGCGTCGCGCTCGACCTGCTGGGCCGCCATGGCGAGGCGCAGGGCCTGTATCGCCGCGCGCTCGCGCTGGCGCCGAACGATGCGGTGATCAGCAACGACCTCGCTTTGTCGCTGCTGATGGAGAACCGGCCGGCCGAGGCGCTGGCGGTGCTGCTGCCCTTCGCCGAGGCCGACGAGCTGCCCGACCGGATCAGGATCAATCTCGGCATCATCCTGGCCGCCAACGGCCGCGCCGAACAGGCGCACCGGATGCTTGACGGGCGGGTCACGCCGGCCGAGCTGGAAACGCTCACCCGCGCCCTGGCCCGCCCCCGGCCGCCCCAGCCATGAAAAAGGGCGGCGGGATCGCTCCCGCCGCCCTTCACGCCGATCCCGGAACGGCCAGATCATGATTGGTTCAGGTCGAACCAATCATGATCTGGCAAGTGTTTGTTTGATCGCGTGATTCACGCTTTCCGGCCTTCGGCCTCAAGCGATCACGCGCTAAGCCGCGCGGCGGCGGCGGACGGCGACGATCCCGGCGAGCCCCAGGCCGAGCAGCGCCATGCTGGCCGGCTCCGGCAGCGGCACATGCTCCGAATCCTGCATCGACACGGCAAGTTCCAGACTGTCGCCGTAGCCGGACGGAATGCTCACGCCCTCGTAGGTGCTGCCGGCATGCTGCTGCACCACGTTGGTGATGCCGAGCGTGTGGTCGCCCGCGGTGAGCAGGATCTCGAGCCACGCGGTGCCCAGGTTGTTGGTCTGGGTGGCGTAGTCCACGCCGTCCACGGTGAAGACGAACTCGGTCAGCAGGCCACCGTTCACGGTGTCCGGCACGGCGAAGCCGTCGGTCACCGAGATGATGCTGTAGGACAGCGTGTCGGGCGGGTTGGCCAGGCAGATGGTCATGAGCCCGCCCGCCACCGACACGCCCAGCTCCACGCGATCAGGGTCCAACGCGTCCGGAAACAGGTTGGAGGGCTTGGAGACGTCCACCAGCATGCCGTTGTTGGCCAGCGTGGTGGTGTAGGTGCCGTCGGGCAGCACCCCGCCGGGCGCCGAGCAGGAGGCGAAGGCACTGCCGGACATCGCCGCCAGCATCGTCGCGGCAATCAGCAACTTCCTCATGCGCACATCCTTCGGTCAGAGCATCGACATCAAGGGCAGGCCAACCGCGCGCGCCCGCACGGGCACAACGCTGTTTCATCCTGTTTCACACTAGCGTGATGGGACCGCGACGACAACGCAAAAGCGCGCATCGTCTCAAATCATTTAAATCCCCCGCGAGCGCTGTGCAAAAAATGAGTCCAGCGCCGCCGCCCGGTCGCGCTGCCGGCATCGCCGCCACGCCCCTGCCGGCCCGCCGCGCATCGGCACGGCCGGCGCATAACACCCCATTAACAGCCTCGTCGTCTAATGTGCCGGCCCGCCAGGCGGCGGCACATCGGTTCAATCGCGGAAGGCTCCGCATGTCGCGTCTGGCCCTGGCCCCCGTCTGGCTGCTGATCTTCGCCTACATCCACGCCATGCGCGCGCTCACCTCGCGCCTGCTGGCCGCGATCGCGCGCTCCGCGCTGGCGCTGGCCGTGGCGCTGGCCGCCTATCTGCTGGTCATGCTGCCGGCGATCCACGCCATTCCCCCGGCCGCCGGCCATGCCGCCATGGCCTATGCCTGCGCGATGGCGGTGGCCACGCTCGCCGCCACCTCGATCGCCGGCCTCGTCCTGCCCCGGCATGCGCGCGAGATCGGCATGGCGCTCTGCGCCGGGCTCGCCATCGCCTATCCCGCCATGGTCGCCATGGCCGCCGAGCCCGAGGCGCCGGTGCGGGTGATGCAGTCGCTCTATCTTGCCGCCAGCGCGCTCGGCGCCTGGTGCGCGGTGAACTGGGGCCGGGCCGCGCTGCACCGGCTGGCGCCGGCCTGGCGGCCCGTCGCCTCCTAGCCAGGCAGGATCGCCACCGCCTCGATCTCCACCAGCGCCTGCCGCTCCACCAGGCTCGATACGCCGATCACCGCCATGGCCGGGAAGTTGCGCCCCATCACCGCGCGCCACGCCGCGCCGATCTCCCTGGTCCCGGCGCGATACGCCTCCATGTCGGTCACGTACCAGACCAGCCGGGCGATGTGCTCCGGCCCCGCCTGCGCCTCCGCCAGCACGGCCAGGATGTTGCGCAGCGCCTGCCCCACCTGCGCGGCCAGCCCCGCGGCGAAGCGCCCCTCCGCGTCCCAGCCGATCTGGCCGCTGACCAGCACGAAGGTGCCGGTGCCCATCATGCCGTTGGCATAGCCCTTGGGGCGCGGCCAGGAAGGCGGCTGCAGCACGGTCAGCATCGGCGTGTCCCCGCTCATGCCCGGCCCGCCCCGTCGCGGACCGATTGCTTGAGGCGCCCCAGCAGGCGCATCAGCACCTGCATATCACCGGCCGGCAGCCCGGCGAACAGGCCGGCGATCCAGTCGCCATGCGCCGCCGCCATCGCCGCGAAGCTGTCCCGCCCCGCCGCGGTCAGCCGCACCACCACCGCGCGCCCGTCGGTCGGGTGCGGCCCGCGCGCCACCAGCCCAAGCTCGGCCAGCCGCTCCACCAGCCCGGTGATGTTGCCGTTGGACACCATCATCCGCCGCGACAGCTCGCCGGGCGTCATCCCCTCCGGCGCCTTGTCGAGCTGCGCCATCAGGTCGAAGCGCGGCAGCGTCACGTCGAACGCCGCGCGCAGCCGGGTGCGGATCTCGCCCTCGATCATGCTGGCGCAGGTCAGCAGCCGCAGCCACAGGCGCAGCTCGTCCCGGTGGCCGTGCAGGTCGCCGGCGAGCCGGGTCTCGGCGTCGAGCGGCACCTCGGTGCCGAGCGGCCCGTCATTCACCGCATCACCTCGCCCCCGGCCACCGCGATCGCCTGACCGGTCATCGCCCCGGAGCCGGCCCCGCACAGGAACAGCGCCGCCGCCGCCACCTCCTCCGGCGTCACCAGCCGGTCCTGCGGGTTGGCGCGGGCGAACCCGGCGCGGATGTCGGCAACCTCGCGCCCGGTCCTGCCCGCCACCACCGCCATCGAGGCGCGCAGCATGTCGGTGTCGGTATAGCCCGGACAGATCGCATTGACGGTGATCCCGGTCCGCGCCGTCTCCAGCGCCAGCGCACGCGTCAGCCCCACCACCCCGTGCTTGGCCGCGACATAGGCCGCCACATAGGGATAGCCGACCAGCCCGGCCGTGGAAGCCAGGTTCACCACCCGCCCCCATCCCGCCGCCAGCATGCCCGGCAGCACCGCCTGGGTCACGGTGAACACCGAGGTCAGGTTGAGCGCCAGCATGCGGTCCCACGCAGCGCGGTCCAGCCGCGCGAACGGCGCCGTCTCCACCCCGCCGGCATTGTTGACCAGGATCGTCACCGGCCCCCGCGCCTGCGCCGCCTCGTCCAGCGCCGCGGCGACCGCCCCGGCATCGGTGACGTCCATGGCAACCCAGCCATCGGCCGCGCCCGCCTCCACCGTCGCCCGCAGCGGCGCCGCGCTGCGCCCGGCCACCGTCACCTGCGCGCCCGCCTGCCTGAGCGCGCGGGCAACCGCGAGCCCGATGCCGCGCCCGCCGCCGGTGACCAGCGCATGGCGCCCGGCCGGTTCCATCCCGCCCCCTCCGCTCGCTGCCGCCCGGCGATCCCACCATTGCGACCAATATCTTTCAACCCTAAAATATCTCGGTGGATGCGGCAGGAGCGGACGCGATGCGCATTGCGATTCTCGGCGGCGGCCCGGCGGGACTCTACTTCGCCATCCTGATGAAGAAGGCCTTCCCGCAGCACGACATCGCCGTCCACGAGCGCAACCGCGCCGACGACACGTTCGGCTTCGGTGTGGTCTTCTCGGATGCCACGCTGGACATGTTCGCGCGCTACGACCGCCCGTCCTACGAGGCCATCACCCGCAACTTCGCCTATTGGGACGACATCGAGATCCGCTTCCGCGGCACCACCCACCGCGTCGGCGGCAACGGGTTCTGCGGCTGCGCCCGCCGCACGCTGCTGCTGCTGCTGCAGGAACGCGCCCGCGGGCTGGGGGTGGAGCTGCACTTCCTCAGCGAGATCGCCAGCCTCGACCGCTTCGCCGGCGCCGACCTGATCGTCGCCGCCGACGGCATCAACTCCTTCGTGCGCGAGGGCGCGCGCGAGGCCTTCGGCACCGAGGTGGACCTGCGCCCCAACCGCTTCGCCTGGATGGGCTCCACCCGCCCGCTCGACGCCTTCACCTTCGCCTTCCGCGAGACGCCGCACGGCGTCTTCGTCGCCCATGCCTACCAGTACGAGCCCGGGCGCTCGACCTGGGTGATGGAGACCAGCGCCGAGACCTTCGCCCGCGCCGGGCTCGACGCGATGGGCGAGAAGGAGTCGGCCGCCTTCCTCGAGGGCGTGTTCGCCGAGGACCTCGCCGGCCACACGCTCGTCACCAACCGCTCGCTGTGGCGGCGCTTTCCGATGATCCGCAACGCGCGCTGCGTGATGGGCAACGTGGTGCTGCTGGGCGACGCCAAAGCCACCGCGCATTTCTCCATCGGCTCGGGCACCAAGCTCGCCATGGAAGACGCGATCGCGCTGTTCGAATCCTTCCGCGCCAACGAGGGCGTGGCCGATGCGCTCGCGCATTTCCAGGCCAGCCGCAAGGAGGACGTGGAACGGCTGCAGCACGCCGCCGACGTCTCGCTGGTGTGGTTCGAGCATCTCCAGCGCTTCTGGGACATGCCGCCCACCCAGTTCGCCTTCGGCCTGATGACCCGCAGCAGGTCCATCACCTACGACAACCTGAAGCTGCGCGCGCCGGACTTCGTCGATGCCACCGACCGCATGTTCGCCGAGGGCGTGCGCAATGCCGGCTTCAGGGTGGACACCGACCGCCCGGTGCCGCCGATGTTCCAGCCCTTCGCCCTGCGCGGCCTGGTGGTGCCGAACCGCGTCGTGGTTTCGCCGATGTGCCTGTATTCGGCCGAGGACGGCGTGCCCGGCGACTGGCACCTGGTGCATTACGGGTCCCGCGCCCAGGGCGGCGCCGGGCTGATGTTCACCGAAATGACCGTGATCGGCGCGGATGCCCGCATCACCCCGGGCTGCGCCGGCATCTGGAACGACGAGCAGGAATCCGCCTGGCGCCGCATCGTCGATTTCGTCCATGCCGGCAGCGCGACGAAATTCGCCCTCCAGCTCGGCCATGCCGGCCGCAAGGGCGCCTCGAAGCTGATGTGGGAGGGCATGGACCGCCCGCTCGACCACGGCGCCTGGCCGGTCATGGCCGCCTCGCCGTTGCCCTACTACCCGGACAGCCAGGTGCCGCACGCGATGACGCGGGCCGACATGGAGCGGGTGCGCGACGATTTCGTCGCCGCCGCGCGCCGGGGCGCGCGCGCCGGCTTCGACATGCTGGAGCTGCACTGCGCCCATGGCTACCTGCTGGCCGGCTTCATCTCGCCGCTGACCAACCATCGCACCGACGAATACGGCGGGCCGCTGGAGAACCGGCTGCGCTTCCCGCTGGAGGTGTTCGCGGCGCTGCGCGCCGCCTGGCCCGCGCGCAAGCCGATGTCGGTGCGCATCTCCGCCACCGACTGGCAGGAAGGCGGCATCGAGGGCGCGGACGCGGTGGAGATCGCGCGCGCCTTCGCTGTTGCCGGCTGCGACCTGATCGACGTCTCCACCGGCCAGACCACGCCGCTGTCCCGCCCGGTCTACGGCCGCATGTTCCAGACCCCGTTCAGCGACCAGATCCGCAACGATGCCGGCGTCGCCACGATGTGCGTCGGCAACATCACCACCGCCGACCAGGTGAACACCATCCTGGCCGCCGGCCGCGCCGACCTGGTAGCGCTGGCGCGGCCGCATCTGGCCAATCCCTACTTCACGGTGCAGGCCGCGGCGCAGTACGGGGTGAAGGCGCAGGCCTTCCCGGTGCAGTACGAGCCGGGCCGCTCCCAGCTCTACCGGCTGGCCGAGCAGGCGCAGGCGGAGATCGTCGAGCTCAAGCTGCGCACGCGGCCCAAGACGCACGACCCCTCGGCGCTGAAGGCGGCGGAGTAGAAGCAGGATTGAACAACGAGGCGGCGAGGCAGCGAGAAGAAGTCGTCTCCCCTTCCTCGCTGCCTCGCCGCCTCGTTGTTCAACTTTCCTTCACCCCTCCCTCAGCCGGAACCGCTGCAGCTTCCCCGTCTGCGTCTTCGGCAGCTCCGCGCGGAACGCGATCGCCCGCGGATACTTGTACGGCGCGATCGTCGCCTTCACGAAATCCTGCAGCGCCTGCACCATCGCCGTATCGCCCTCGAAGCCCGGCCGCAGCACCACGAACGCCTTGACGATACGCCCGCGCGCGTCGTCCTCGGCGCCGATCACCGCGCATTCCGCCACGGCCGGATGCAGCAGCAGCGCGCCCTCCACCTCGGGCCCGGCGATGTTGTAGCCGGCCGAGACGATCATGTCGTCGCTGCGCGCCTGGTACCAGAAATACCCGTCGGCATCGCGCAGGAAAGTGTCGCCGGTCAGGTTCCAGCCGCCCTGCACGTACTCCGCCTGCCGCGCATCGGCCAGGTAGCGGCAGCCGGTCGGCCCGCGCACCGCGAGCCGCCCCACCGTGCCGTCCGGCACCGGATGGCCGGCGGCATCGACGATGCGCGCCTCGTAGCCCGGCACCGTCTTGCCGGTCGCGCCGGGGCGCACCTGGTCGGGGCGGGCGGCGATGAAGATGTGCAGCATCTCGGTCGCACCGATGCCGTCCATCAGCGTGATCCCGGTCGCGGCCTTCCAGGCCTCCAGCGTCGCCCGCGGCAGATGCTCGCCCGCGGAGACGCAGGCGCGCAGCGACGGCACGCCCGCTTCCGGCAGCTTGCCCAGCATCGCCCGATACGCCGTCGGCGCGGTGAAGCAGATCGTCGCCCCGAAGCGGCCGATCGCGGCCAGCAGGTCGTCCGGCCCGGCCCGCTCCAGCAGGATTGCCGCGGCCCCGACCCGCAACGGGAACAGCGCGAGCCCGCCCAGGCCGAAGGTGAAGGCCAGCGGCGGCGAGCCGATGAAGCGGTCGGTCGCCGCCGGGCGCAGCACGTGGCGCGCATAGGTGTCGCAGATCGCCAGCAGGTCGCGATGGAAATGCATCGTTCCCTTCGGCTCACCCGTGGTCCCGGAAGTGAATCCGATCAGGCAGGTCTCGTCGGCCGCGGTGTCGGCCGGGGCGAAGCTGTCGGCGGCATCGGCCATCAGCGTTTCCAGCTCCGCACCCTCCGTCCCGAACGTCACGATCCTGGACAGGCCCGGCACCGGCGCCAGCTCCTCCGCCAGACGCGCGTCGCACAGCGCAAGCGCGATCCGCGCCTTGGCGACCGGCCAGGCCAGCTCGCGCGCCCGCAGCATCGGCATGGTCGGCACCGCGATCCCGCCCGCCTTCATCACCGCCAGGATGCAGGCCAGCATCTGGGGCGTGTTGGCGCCGCGCAGCAGCACCCGCTCGCCGCGGCGCAACCCGAGCGGGCCGACGAGGACGTTGCAGATCCGGTTCACCCGCGCCGCGAACGCCGCGTAGCTCAGCGTGCCCTCCGGCGACACCACGCAATCCGCCGCGCCATGCCCGGCCGCCACATGCCGGTCCAGCAGCTCGGCCACGCAGTTCAGCCGCGCCGGGTAGGCCAGTTCCGGCAGGGTGAACACCAGCTCGGGCCACTGGTCGCGCGGCGGTAGATTGTCGCGGGCGAAACTGTCCATCCGGCAAGGGTCCGCTGCACGAGATAGTTGAAGCCTAAAGCTTTGCCGCGCGGCGGGTCAATCGCCGCGGGTTGACAGCCCCCGACCCTGCGGCAAGCTGCCCCGGCGAAAACGAAGGACGCGCCGATGGCCACAGCATCACTCGCCGGCAAGGTCAGCCTGGTCATGGGCGCCAGCGTCGGCCTCGGCGCCGCCATCGCCGAGGACCTCGCCGCCCGCGGCGCCAGGGTCGCCATCGCCGCCCGCCGCCGCGCCGCGATCGACGAACTGGCCGCGAGGATCGGCGGCGACGTGCTGCCGCTGACCTGCGACATCGCCGATAACGCCGCGGTGAAGGAAGCCGTCGCCGCCACCGTGGCGCGTTTCGGCCGCATCGACCACCTGATCAACAACGCGGGGGTCATCCAGCCGATCGGCCGCCTGCTCGACACCGATCCCGAGGAATGGGCGCGCCTGATCGGCATCAACCTGTCCGGCGCGATGTTCGCCGTCCACGCCGCCCTGCCGCATATCCTCGAACGGCGCGGCGTGATCGTGAACATCAGCTCCGGCGCCGGGCACCGCCCGCTGGAGGGCTGGAGCGCCTATTGCAGCAGCAAGGCCGGCCTCGTGATGCTGACCCGCGCGCTGGCGCTGGAATATGGCGCGCAGGGCCTGCGCGTCTACGGCTTCTCCCCCGGCACCGTGCGCACCGCCATGCAGACGGCCATCCGCGCCAGCGGCATCAACCCGGTCAGCCAGCTCCCCATCGAAGCCCTGCAACCGCCCGAGCTGCCTGCCCGTATCGTCGGCTGGCTCTGCACCGAGGAGGCGTCCGACATGCCCAGCGGCGAGAACAACATCCGCGACGACGAGCTCCGCCGCCGCGCCGGCGTCGAGATGGTGTTCCCGTCATGAGTGCCGGCCCCCTCGCCCGCTTCAAGGTGCTCGACCTCACCCGCGTCCGCGCCGGCCCCACCTGCGTGCGCCAGCTCGCCGACTGGGGGGCGGACGTGATCAAGATCGAATCGCCCGACGGCGATGCCGGCCTCGGCGGCGCCCGCCACGGCCCCGATTTCCAGAACCTGCACCGCAACAAGCGCAGCCTCACGCTCGACCTGAAATCGCCCGAGGGCCTGGCCATCATGCACCGGCTGGTGCAGCAGGCCGACGTGGTGGTGGAGAACTACCGCCCCGACGTGAAATTCCGCCTCAAGATCGACTACGAGAGCCTGCGCGCGGTCAACCCGCGCATCGTCTACGCCTCGATCTCCGGCTTCGGCCAGGACGGCCCCTATCGCGAGCGCCCCGGCTTCGATCAGATCGCGCAAGGCATGGGCGGGCTGATGAGCATCACCGGCCTGCCCGGCCAGGGCCCGGTCCGCGTCGGCATCCCGGTCGCCGACCTCACCGCCGGCATCTTCGCGGCCATGGGCATCCTGGTCGCGCTGCTCGAACGCGAGCAGTCGGGCGAAGGCCAGTGGGTGCAATCCTCCCTGCTCGCCGCCCAGATCTCCATGCTCGACTTCCAGGCCGCGCGCTGGACCATCGGCCGCGAGGTGCCGGGCCAGGCCGGCAACGACCACCCGACCAGCATCCCCACCGGCGTCTTCGCCACGGCCGACGGCCACATCAACATCGCCGCCGCCGGCAACGAGATCTACCGCCGCCTGTGCGCCGCCATCGGCCGCCCCGACCTCGCCGACCATCCGGACTACAACACCGACAAGGGCCGCTCGGCCAACCGCAAGGCCCTGAACGCCGAAATCGAATCCGTCACCCGCACCCGCACCTCCGCCGACTGGATCGACGCGCTGAACGCCGCCGGCGTGCCCGGCGGGCCGATCTACAGCATGGACCAGGTCTTCGCCGATCCCCAGGTGCGGCACCTGAACCTCACCCGCAAGGTGCCGCACAAGGCGCTCGGCGAGGTGGAAGTGGTCGGCCAGCCGATCACGCTGAGCCGGTCGCAATGGGAAATCCACAGCCCGACGCCCGAGGCCGGCGAGCATACCGATGCGATACTGGCTGCGCTTGGGTATGATGCAGCGGCGATTGTGGCACTAAGGGAGAAGAAAATCGTTTAAGCAAGCGGTTCTTTTTTGAAAAAAAGAACCAAAAAACTTTTGTCCGTTTGGTGCCGGGCATGCAGTCGCCACGCGCAGGACCAACGGATAAAAGTCTTTTTGCTTCTTTTTCTTCAGAAAAAGAAGACCCTTACTTCCTCCACCGCCGCGCCGCTCCCAGCCCCGCCAGCCCTACCACCAGCGCGGCCATCGACGCCGGCTCCGGCGACGCAGTATCAGCAGCGCTCGCCGGCGCCACCGTGAGCTGGGCATCCAGCGTCGGGTGGCCGTACGCCGCGGGGTAGAGCGTGGTGAACATGGTCATCGAGAACGGGCTCGCGACCCGCTCCAGCGCCGTCGCGTCGAACGCGTTGCTCCGCTGGCCGAGACCGTCGAACGACGCCAGCGTGATGCCGCGCCCGAACTCCTTGTTGCCCAGGTCCAGATAGGTCTGGAACGCGGCACTCGTCGCCGTCTGGAAGATGCCGGTGAACGAGCTCTGGAACGCCGCCAGCGCCGCCGCCGGCGCGTCGAGCCCGGTGATCGTCATGCCGATGCGGATCGGCATCGCCGGCGGAGTGGCGCCGAGATTGCCGAGCTGGATCGCGAAGGAAAGGAACGGGTCGGTGCCGAAGGCGGAGGGGCCGTAGACGGTGCTCGAACCGCCGCTGACGCTGAGCCTGTAGCCGCCGAAGCTCTTCTGGAACTGGATGTCGCGCCCGGCGGCGTAGCGCGACGAGTAGGCCGTGCTGAACCCGGACTCCTCGAAGCTGAAGCGCACGGTCGGCGTCGCGCCGGCGGGCATGGCGCCCAGCAGCAGCGCAAGCAGGGCCATGAAGGCGACGATCCTGGGCATGCGCGATTTCCCCGCCACAGCGGCCGAACCCGCATCGCCGCGCCGCCATCCTGGGGTGCCCGGGCTTACAAATCCTTACCCAGCGCCGCGATCACACGTGCCACCAGCCCCGCCACCGGCGCGGCGCTGTCCAGCCGCAGCACCGGGCAGGTCCGGGTCGCGAGCCAGTGTTCCTGCTGCATCCGGCTGCGCGTCTCCATCCCGGCGGTTTCGTACAGCGCCGCCCAGTCCAGGAACGCCGTGCTCCCTTCATGCATGTCGCCGCCAGGGGCGATCCGCGCGCCGAACCGCGCCGTCTCCCGCACCCGCAGCCGCGCCAGGCGGGTGGCGTTGTCCAGGGTCAGGAACACGACCAGGTCGTAGAGCGGCCAGATCGGCCCGCCCCAGCCGATCGCCGCCCCCGAATGCACCCAGCCCGGCGCCGCCCGCAGCTTCGGCAGCAGCAGCGCCACCCGCGCCTCCGGCGGACGCATCTGCGTGAAGGGCGGGTCGGTCGCCACCCAGTAGTAGTCGTCGCTGTCCTCATGCGGCACGTCCAGCCGCGCCGCCAGCGCCGCCCCCAGCGTGGTGGCGCCCGACCCGGATGCGCCCAGAACATGGATGCGCGGCATGGCTCAGTCCGCCAGCAGGCCCGGCGGCCGCTCGCCGGCAAGGAAGGCCGCGATGTTGGCGATCGTGTCGTCGGCCGTCTCTTCCCAGGTCTCGATCGTCCCCCCGCCGCGATGCGGCATCAGCACGGCGTTGCGGCAGGCGCGCAGCCGCGCCGGCACCTCCGGCTCGTCCACGAACACGTCGAGCCCCGCCGCCGCGATCGTGCCCTGCTCCAGTGCTGCGATCAGCGCATCCTCGTCCACGATGCTCCCGCGGGCGATGTTCACCAGGATGCCGGTCGGCCCCAGCGCCCGCAGCACCGCCGCGTCCACCAGATTGCGCGTCGCCTCGCCCCCCGGGCAGGCCACCACCAGCACCTCCGCCCAGTCCGCCAGCGACCGCAGGTCCGCATGGTGCGTGAACGCCACGCCCGCGACCGGCCGCCGGGTATGGTAGGCCACCGGCATGTCGAACGCCGCCGCCCGCGCCGCGATCGCCCGGCCGATCCGCCCCAGCCCCAGTAGGCCCATCCGCCGCCGGCTGATCCGCGGCATCAGCGGGAACTGCCCGGCGGTCCAGGCGCCGCTGCGCACGAACGCATCCCCCGCCACCAGCCCGCGCCCCGCCGCCAGCACCAGCGCCATCGCCAGATCCGCCACGCAGCGCGCCGTCGGGTCGGGCGCGTTGGCCACCTTCACCCCGCGCGCCGCCGCCGCCGCGCGGTCGATCCTCTCCACCCCCGCCCCGAACGCCGCGATCAGCCCGAGTTGCGGCAGCGCCGCGATCAGCTCGCCCGGAATCGGCGCCGCCGCGATCAGCGCCCGCACGTCCCGCACGCCCGCCGGCACGGGCGCCCCCGGCGCCAGCTCCACCATCTCGAACGCCGCCCGGTAGCGTTCGGCGCAGGGTGGCACCAGCGCCCCCACATGCAGCACTTTCGGCTTCGTCGCAGTCAATTTCGTCGCTCCCCTTGCCGCCTCTCCCGGCGGCGCATATCAGCAGGCCGTAGTCATAGCCACGGAGTTGCTCCCCATGAAGGTCGGCGTCCCCAAGGAGATCAAGACCCACGAATACCGGGTCGGCCTCATCCCCGCCGCGGTGCGGGAGCTCACCGTGCACGGGCACCAGGTGACCGTCCAGCACGATGCCGGCATCGGCATCGGCTTCAACGACGACGCCTACCGCGCCGCGGGCGCGGCCATCGCCGCAACGCCGGAGGAGATCTTCGCCGCCACCGACATGATCGTGAAGGTGAAGGAGCC
>JBGAIK010000088.1:0-16120 GCA_044225615.1 Acetobacteraceae bacterium
CTACCCGCCCGGACCGCCTTCAACCAACGCCCGGCTCGGCGGTCGCACTGCTGCACCCGCCTCCCGCGGCAGCCGCCAGCCCTTTGCCAGACCATAGACTGCGGGAATGACGATCAGCGTCAGCACCGTTGAAGAAGCCATGCCGCCGATCATCGGCACCGCGATGCGCCGCATCAGTTCCGACCCGGTGCCGGCGCTCCACAGAATCGGCATCAGACCGGCCAGGATGGCGGTGACCGTCATCATCTTCGGCCGCACGCGCTCGACGGCACCTTCCATGATCGCGCCGTGGAGGTCGCTTCGGATGAACACACGTGCCTCGGCGCGGGCGGCCTCCAGCGCCGTCCGAAGCGCGTGGTCAAGATAGATCAGCATGATGATGCCGGTTTCGGCGGCAACACCGGCCAAGGCGATGAAGCCCACCACGACGGCGACGCTCAGATTGTAGCCCAGCCAGTACATCAGCCAGACACCGCCCACGAGCGCGAACGGTACCGACGCCATCACGATCAGCGTCTCGGTCAGCCGCCCGAAATTCAGATAGATCAGCACGAAGATGATAAGCAGCGTCACCGGCACGACGAGCGCCAGCTTGGCCTTGGCGCGCTGGAGATACTCGAACTGACCGCTCCATTCGAGGCGGTAGCCGGGCGGGAGCTGCACCGAAGCTGCCACCTTGCGCTGCGCATCGGCGACGTAGGAACCGATATCGCGCTCGCGCAGGTCGACATAGATGTAGTTCACGAGCTGCGCATTCTCGGTGCGCACCATCGGCGGCCCCTGCGTGACCATGACCCGCGCGACCTGGCCCAGCGGCACCGCGGGTCCACTTGCACCCTGGACCAGCACCTCGCGCGCGATCGCCTCCGGGCTGTCGCGCAGCTCGCGGGCGTAGCGGACATTCACCGAATACCGCTCGCGCCCTTCCACGGTCGTGGTCACCGGCTCGCCGCCGAGTGCCGCCGCGATCGTCTGTTGTAGCTCCCCGACCATGATGCCGTAGCGCGCCAGTGCCATGCGGTCGGGCTCGATTTCCAGGTAGCGCCCACCCGTCACCCGCTCGGCATAGGCGCTGGTGGTGCCGGGCACCAGGCGCACCGCGGCTTCCACCTGACGCGAGACCGTGTCGATCCCCGCGAGGTCCGGCCCGTAGACCTTGATGCCGACCGGCGTGCGGATGCCGGTGGAGAGCATGTCGATGCGCGCCTTGATCGGCATGGTCCAGGCGTTGCTGACGCCGGGGAAGCGCAGCGCCCGGTCCATTTCCGCGGTCAGGGTGTCGATGGTGATGCCACGCCGCCATTCGGCCGGTGGCTTCAGGTTGATGATAGTCTCCATCATTTCCGGTGGCGCCGGGTCGGTTGCGGTGGCCGCACGCCCCGCCTTGCCGTAGACGCTGGCCACCTCCGGGAACGACTTGATGATGCGATTCTGTGTCTGCAACAGCTCGGCCGCCTTGGTGATCGACAGGCCTGGCAGGCTGACCGGCATGTACATCAGCGTGCCCTCGTCGAGGGTCGGCATGAATTCCGAACCGAGGCGGCCGAGCGGCCAGGCGGTGGCGCCGAGAATAGCCAGCGCCAGTAGGATGGTCGCGGTCCGGGCGCGCAGCACGCCGGCGATCATCGGCCGGTAAAGCCAGATCAGCGCGCGGTTGAGTGGGTTCCGGCGCTCCGGCAGGATACGGCCGCGCACGAACAGCAGCATCAGCACCGGCACCAGCGTCACCGACAGGATGGCGCCCGCGCCCATGGCGAAGGTCTTGGTCAAAGCGAGCGGCTTGAACAGCCGCCCTTCCTGCGCCTCCAGCGTGAAGACCGGCAGGAACGACACAGTGATGACGGCCAGGCTGAAGAACAGGGCCGGCCCGACCTCGACCGCCGCCGCGATCAGCACGTCCGTGCGCCGCGCGCCGGGCGCGGCCTGCTCAAGGCGCTTGTGCGCGTTCTCGATCATGACGATGGCGGCGTCCACCATCGCCCCCATGGCGATCGCGATCCCGCCGAGGCTCATGATGTTCGAGCTGAGCCCTAGCATGTGCAGCAAGGTCATCGCCATCAGCACGCCGACCGGCAGCATCAGGATGGCGACGAGGGCGCTGCGCACGTGCATCAGGAACAGGACGCACACCGCGGCGACGATCAGGCTCTCCTCCAGGAGGGTGCGCTTCAGCGTGTCGATCGCGCGCATGATCAGGTCGGACCGGTCGTAGACCGGCGTGATCGATGTCCCGGGGGGCAGGCTTGGCAGAATGTCGGCGATGCGCCGCTTCACCGCGTTGATCACGTCGAGCGCGTTCTGCCCGTCGCGCTGGAGCGCGATGCCGGCGGCGACCTCCCCTTCGCCGTCCAGCTCGGCGACGCCGCGGCGTTCGTCGGGTCCGAGCTCGACGCGCGCGACATCGCGCAGCAGCACCGGCACCCCGCCCTGCTGCTTCAGTACGATCTGCCCGATATCCCCTGCCCCGCGCAGATAGCCGCGGCCACGGACCATGTATTCGGCCTCGCTCATCTCCACGACCCGGCCGCCGACATCGGCGTTGCTGCCGGCGATCGCCGCGCGAATCTGCGGCAGTGAAAGGCCGTAGGCCTGGAGCTTGCGGGGATCGGCCACCACCTGGTACTGCCGGACGAAGCCGCCCACGCTGGCGACCTCAGCCACGCCCTCGGCCTTGGCGAGTTGATAGCGGATGGTCCAGTCCTGGAGCGTGCGCAGCTCAGCCAGCGTCATCTGCGCGCCGCGCACGACATACTGATAGGCCCAGCCGACGCCGGTCGCGTCCGGCCCGAGCGTGGGCGTGACGCCGGCGGGCAGGCGTTTCGCCGTGAAGTTCAGGTATTCGAGTACCCGGCTGCGCGCCCAGTAGAGGTCGGTCCCGTCCTCGAAGACCACATAGACGAAGGAGACCCCGAAGAACGAGAACCCGCGCACCACCTTGGAGCGCGGCACGCTGAGCAGCGCCGTGGTCAGCGGGTAGGTCACCTGATCCTCGACCACCTGTGGCGCCTGACCAGAATACTCCGTGTAGACGATGACCTGCGTGTCGGAGAGGTCGGGGATGGCGTCGAGCGCCGTGTTGCGCACGGCCTGCACGCCGGCGCCAACGATGAACAACGTCGCCAGCAGGACGAGGAAGACATTGCGCGCGGACCAGCGGATGATGGCGGCGATCATGGCGCGCCCTCCCCGCCTTGCGCCAAGGTCCGCAGCGCCGCGCGCAAGTTGCTCTCGGCATCGATCAGGAAATTGGCCCCTACGACGACGCTCTCGCCCGGCTTCACGCCTTCCAGGATGGCCGCGTAGCCGTCGCCATGCCGCCCGAGCCGCACCCTGCGCGGCTGAAAGCGTCCGTCGCCCAGTGCAACGAGGATGGTCTGCGTGGTGCCGCCATCGATGACGGCGGAGGCCGGCACGGCGATTTCCGGTGCCGAATCGGTGGCGGCCCCGATTTCCGCCTGGGCATACATTTCCGCCTTCAGCAGCGCCTCGGGGTTGGTCAGCTCGATGCGCGCGCGCGCGGTGCGCGTCTCGCGCTGCACGCTCGGGTAGATGAAGGTGACAGTGCCGGCGAAGGTCCGGCCGGGATAGGCGTCCACCGTCACCCGCGCCGGCGCGCCGATCCGCACGTTCGCCAGGTCCTGCTCGAACACGTCGGCGATCAGCCAAAGCCGCGACGGGTCGGCGATGCGGAACAGCGTGTCTCCGGGCGCAAAGCGCATGCCGGCCACCGCCGGCTTCTCGATGACCACGCCATCGGCCGGCGCGCGCAGCGTAAGGGTGCGCGTCACCTTGCCGGTGCGGGCAAGCTGCTCGACCTCGGTGGCCGGAATGTCCCAGTTGCGCAGCCGGGCCAGCGCCGCCTCGCGGAGCGACGGCATGCCGGCGCCGCGGGCGATCAGATACTCCTGCTCCGCCGCCACGAGGTCGGGGCTGTAGACATCAAGCAGCCGGTCGCCCTTGCGCACAGCCTGGCCCGTGCTGGCAACGTCGAGCCGTTCGATCCAGCCCTCGAATTTTGGGCTGACCACGGCCAGGCCCCGCTCGTCGAACTGCACGATGCCGACGGCGCGGATGGTGCGGGCGACGACGCGCATCGCAGCGGCCTCGGTGCGCACCCCGAGCATCTGAATCCTGCCCGGGCTGATCGTCACCGTGCCGCTATCGTCGCCGGCAGCATCGGCATAGACCGGCAGGTAGTCCATCCCCATCGGGTCCTTCCTCGGGGTCGGGGAGGTGTCGGGCAGACCCATCGGATTGCGGTAGTAGAGCACCTTACGCCCATCTGCCGCCCCCGCCGGCGGCGCGGCTTCCTCATAGACCGGGAGGTAGTCGCGCCCTTCGGCGTCCTTCTTCGGCGCCGGCGAGAAGTCAGGCTTTCCGGTCGGGTCCTGATAGTAGGCGACGGCGCGGGCGGGCGGCATCGCCGGCGCGGCCGGTGGCTCCATTGCCGGCGGCAACATGCCCGTCCTGGCAAACCAGAACCCGGCACCAGCCCCGCCCGCGGCGAACACGATCGCCCCGATCAGGCCACCCATCCAGCGCCCCGTGCTCACAATGCACCGCCGATCAGCCGTTCGATCGCGGCGAGCTGACGCTGTCCCTCCAGCTGCGCCGCCAGCAGCGACATCCTGGCCTCGCCGAGTTCCCGGATGGCGTCCAGCACCGGCGTGAGCTCCGTGCGGGCGTTGCCGTAGGCGGCGATCGCCGAACGGACGGCGGCATCGAGCTGCGGCTGAAGTCTGGTCCGCGTCAGGTGTTCGGCTTCGCGCGCCCCGGCCAGGGCGGCGCTGGCGTCCGCAAGCGCGCGGGCCAGGTCCTGCGCGGCGGCATCGCGCCGGGACTCCGCGGCGCGCAGCTCGGCCTCCGCCTGGGTCTCCTGCGCCTGATGCAGGCCCCATTGCAGCGGCACGCGCAGCCCGACCGAGCCCATGTAGCCGTTGGGGCCGAAGCCGTTGCGGTCGATGGCGCCGATGCCGATCGTCACGCTGGGATACCACTCCCGCCTGGCGAGCTGCCGGTTTGCGTCGGCGGCGGCGATCCGGCCCTGTGCGGCGGCGACGCGCGGGTTGCTGGCGCGGGCGATGAGCGCGGCAGGCACCAGCGAGCCGGGGGGCGGCAGGGGCCGAAGGCGCTGCGGGGCCGCCAGCGCCGCGGCGGGATCGCGCAGCATCAGGGCATTGAGCACGCCCTGCGCCGCCCGCTTCTGTGCGGCGAAGCGGGCAAGCTCCGCGTCATTGCGGGTCAGCGCCGCCGATGCCCGGAGCACCTCCGCCTGCGTGCCGCGACCCTGGGTGTATCGGCTGCTGGCCGCTTCGATCACGCCCTGCCCGGTTGCCCGCAGTTCCCGCAGCACGGCAATCGCGCGGTCGGCTACCCAGTACTGGGCAAAAGTGACCTTGACCTGCTCGGCGAGCTCGGCTTCCGCCATGCGGCCTTCGGCGCGTGCGACGTCGGCCTGGGCGCGGACTGCCGCGGCCTTCAGCTCACGCTTGCCCCAGAGCGGGAATTCCTGCTCGATCGCATAGACCTGCTTGGGTCGGCGCACCCCACCCGGCACGTCGATTTCGTCCTGCGTCACCCGCAGTGTGGGATCGGGCAGCGCACCCGCTACCCGCGCGCCGGCCTCGGCGGCGGCAGCGTCGAGCGCACGTGCGGCAATCTCCGGGCTCAATCGCCTGGCCTCGGCGAGCAATCCCTCGGCCGTCGCCCCCAGCCGCGCGTCCTGGGCGTGCGCGACGGGAACCCAAAGCAGCAGCATCCCGGCCACAACTGCGCGCCCCCGCCACCGGCGCCGGGCGGAGTGCCCAGCGCCTTTCTCCATCGGTTCACTTTGCATCGAAGGTGACCGTACCGCTCACGGTGTCAGCTTCCCCCTGGACCTTCGCAGACAGCGTGAGCGCCCAGGTGCCGGCCATGCCGGTTTCGGTGCGGAAGCGGTAGGTGCCGGCGGGATCGGCAGGCTGCGGCGCCACCTTGCCGGTCATTTCCCGCATGCCGGCCGGCCCCATGTCGACTCTGGTCCGGAAGATGACGGCGCCGACCACGGGCCTGCCGTCGGCCACGCGGGCAAGTTTCACGGTGACGTCGGTCAGGTTCCGGCCCGCCGGCTGAACCTGGACGACCTCGAAGCGGTAGTCGGTGGCGGCAGCCTGCGCCGGCGAGGCGAGCGGATGCACCGTGATCGCGAGCGCCATCGCGGCGCCCGCGGCTGTGCGGAGGAATGTCATGGCGAGTCCTGTCTGATCAGGCCGCGCGATGCGCGGCGTTTCGCTGGAGCCGGTCCGGCAGAAACTGTCGGTCCGGCGGGATTACCCTGGCGCGGCAGCGTGTCGCGGGCGTGCACCAGCCAAAACGGCCGATGCGCTGCACGTGCATGCACGCCGCGCCTGCGGCACCGCTCTTCAGTGGGCGGCCGCGGCGATCAGATCAGGCGGATGGGTGGCCGGAGATCGGGGGCACGGATATTGCCATCGGCGTCGGTGTTGGCCGGGGGCTGGTAGCTGACCGGCAACCAGGCCAGACGAACCGCTATCGGCGATGCCGGGGCAGGCACGCCGACCATCAGCACGCAGCCAAGGTCGACCATGCAGGCGCGCGTCATGCCCTTGCAGGGCACAGGCGCGCTGTCCGTGGCGTCATCGGGCGTGGCCATGACCATGCCGGCATCCACCGGTATCGCGACGGCGGCCAGCGCCTGCAACGTCGCCGCGCCGATGAACGCGATGGCGATCAGAACGCTGAACAGGTGCCGGGCGCGGCGCATGGACATGGTGTTGCCGATCTAGTCCTGCCGGGGCGAGAGTTCAAGCCGGACATGGAAGCCGGATGGGCCGTCGATCCAACCGTCAGTCACCTCGTCGAAGGAGGTCGGCGGCTTCCACATCCAAGGCCCGCGCCAGCCGATCCAGGACATCTATGCCTGCCGCATACTGGCATCGCTCCAGGGCGCTCACATAGGTCCGATCGATATCCGCCCGGTGGGCGAGCTCCTCCTGCGACAGGCGCTTCGCCCGTCGCAACCGCCGCAGGTTCAACGCCAATACCTCGCGAAGGTCCATTCGCGGGATCGGGCCGCCTTGTCGAGTATTTTACCACGGAGTATTCTCGACAATCTGATCGTGAAGGGTATGTTCCATGAAGCTGATGATCGGCAGTTTTCTGGTGCTCGGGGTGCTTTCCGGCCGCCCGGCATCGGCGCAGGTCATCGTCCCGTCATGGTGGCCATGCCCGACCTCGGGGGCGGCCTCAGCCGAGGCGATGGCGCTCGTGCGGCAAATGCTGCCGGATATCGAGGATGCGGACAGGCGCGTGGGCGCCGCACCGGGGACCGGGCGGGCGAAGATGGACAAGGCGGCCTGTGACGCTGAGAGGAACCCCGCCCTGGCGGCCGAAATGGTCACGACGATGGGCTATCCCCCGGATTGGACGAAGCCCGAGCGCAAGCGGGCGGCGGCAATTTCGGCCTTGGCGGCGCGGGGCGCACAGCCTGCCGCGGCGCCGCAACCCGCGCCAGCACCCGTACCTGTGCCCGCTCAGGGCACGCAGTGGTTCACCTACAACCAAAATCGTTCGGCGTGCTTCCAATCCCGATCACCTGCGCAACGCATCGAGGACATCCAAGGTGCCGGACACACGGCGACCACGGAAGATTTCGGGCCGCGGGGTGCGCCGACGAAAGTGGAGGTGACTGACGAGGCCAACAACGGCTCCGCGACCATCTACACCTACTGGCGAAGCCTCCAGGACTGCGAAGCGGAATTGCCGCGAAACCAGGCGATCGCCCCGCGCTACCGATAGCCCCTGACTCCAGGCAATGGATACCCTACCCGGAGCCGGTTGGGGACCAACGCGATGTCAACTGGCGGAGCCGCTGGACCACCTTCTCCCCGAGTTCCGGGGCACATGCGCTCAATTCCGCCAGGATGGCGCCGTGGAATTCGTCGATATTGGCGATGGACAAGACCGACTGCTGGATTTTTGCCGCCGTTTCCAGCGTTTGCCGCAGATGCTGGCTGGCGGCGAGGATGAGCCTGGCGTTCCTGACCCGCCCGTCTTCGGTTCGCGCGAATGCCAAAATCTGCTGGGCATCGGCGATGCACGATTCCAGCAGCGCCATGAACGACAGGTTACCGTGACGGCCGCCTGCGATCGCGGCAATGATGCTAGGCGGTCGCGGGATCAGCCGATCGCTCTCCCGCGCCGCGTCGGATGCCGGGTCATCGGTGGCGGCGGATCGTGCCGCCACCGCGTCGGCAACCTTGGCTTGCAGGTGTGCCAGGGGCTGTCCGGACCCCAGGATTTCGGCAAGCCAGCGATACGCGGTGGTGCGCGAAATGCCCTGTGCGGTGAATTGCGCGACCAGGGCGGCCTTGTCGATCCCGTCCGGCCCCACCCGCTCAACCGCTTCCAGCACGGCGGTGACCATCTGCGAATAGGTCACCGTGGCCTTGCCGCTCATTGCTCCCATGATCCTGCTCCAATCCCGCCGTGCCATCAGTGGCGGCGGCGTCCCAGGATTGTCCCGTCACGACCGGCGCAGCGGCACAGGGCGGGGTGGGGGGATCGTCTGGCTGGCGCTCAATCGTTGCCGGGAAGAGGTCGAGCTGGTTCTCAGCACCTTCCATGATCTGGTGCCGGACAGTGTTCGGTTTGTGCTGGCGAGGCTTGGGCTCGGCCAAGGTGACTTTGCCCCGGCCGGAACTGCTGGCGACGGCGACCTCGCTCTCGATGGCATTGTCCAGGCACAGCGGCGGCGGCTGGCGATCGTCGATGCTGCTGGCGATGGTATCGGCGTTGGCGCTGGTCGCGAGGCCGGCATCGTTGACGTGCGCTGTCAGGGGGCCTGCGGGGCACTCATCCAAGCGGTGCGGCGTCGGCAGTTCGGGCGCGTTCCCCGCACCGTTCCCGTGCGCAGAGTCGTCGCGTGGCTGGCTAACATAGGAATCGTCCGGCCCGCCGGACGAAACTTCCGCGCGAGAGGCCCACATCGTCCGGTCGCACGGACGAACACCAGCCGTCGAGTCGCTAGCTGTCCGGCCCGCCGGACGACCACGTCCGGCCGGCCGGACCGAGGTTTTTCTCCTTGCACCCAGCGCCGCGGCAGCATTCGCCCGCAGATAGTCGTGGGTGGCGGGGCCATCGCTCTGCCGGCCCGACGGGCGCCAGGTCAGACGCCAAACGGCAGGCTTTCCCCGACGGCTCCCGAACCAGCCCGGGCGAACCTTGGCGATGAAGCCGAGGGCTTCCAGCTCCTTCAGGGCTTCGGCGGCCTGGGATTTGCCCTCGCCGAAGAATTCGCTGTTGCGGGCGCCGTATTCGAGCTCGCCATTGTTCCTCCCATCATACGAAAAGGCCAGAAAGCACAGAGTGACCTTCCCGATCGTGGAGAGCGCGCGGTAAGCCTTGGAGCGCATGAGGTCGCGCGGGAGCGACATGTAGTCGCCGTAGTTCTTCGACTTTGAACGCCCCGTGCGATTGATACCCCGACCAGCAGGCATCAGAGCCGGCCTTTCGGCACTGCGCGGCTGGCATCCACGCTGGCCCGCAGCTCGGAACGGCGCCAGCGGGGGCTCCGCGGCGTGACATAGTAGGCGGCCGGCAGGGCGCCGGCGCGGACATCGCGCCAGAAGGTCGACAGGGCGCGGCCGGTCTCCATGGCCGCCTCGGCGGCGGTGAGCAGCGGGTCATCCGGCACATAGTCGGGCTTGCGGCGCGGGCGGCTCGCGCGGCCGGTCGCATCCGACGACGGCAGGTCGACGGGCGTGATGCCGCCGACAGCGGCGATCTTCGATTTATCGTAGTCCACGTTGGCACCTCACAGTCCATTGGGGTGCCGAGGCATCTATACCGAGATCGGGTCACTACCCGCGCGCAACCGCGTCTAACCGCGTGGAACTATCCTTCCGGGGTTTTGCGCGGCTCGTAGAGCAATCTCAGACGTCCGCGGATGGTGGCGTCGTCAGGGACGGGGTCAGTCATATTTTCGGCGGCCCATCGGGCCATGTGCTGTTGAAGCTCTCGCCGGTATTGAGGATCAAGCCCGTTCAATGCAGCGTAGCGGGCGACTTCCACCCAGAAGATATCCCAGTCGGGACGTGAAGAACGGCCACCCGTGTTGCGGGGCGGCTGTGCCGACGGCTCGTCGATGTGGTCGCGAAGGAGAAACGTCACCTCTTGCCAGGCCACCTCCACTTCGTGGCCGCCGAGTGTGCCAGATCGCAATTCGACGCGATGCCAACCGGCGCGGGTCAGATAGTCCTGCTCGCCCTCCGGCAATTCGTGATGCCGCGTGACCACCTTCCCCATTTCGAGGTGCTCGCGGGTAAAATAGTCCCATCCAATCACCCGCCCCGAGAGCCCGCCGCGACGGACGACGTCGCGGACGATTTCTGAGGTGACAGATTTTGGCACGCCAAGTCGCACCCGGGCAGCTTCGAGCACCTCCGACAGCGGGATCCACCCTCCAATCGGGCCGAGCCAGGGATCATCTTCTTTCTTGGACATCCTTGCTCCATCGGAAAGCGGCGAGGTGCCGGCCCCTCGGCCTGCTTCGCCTACCCTAGCCGCGCCGCCACCGCGCGGAACCGCGCAAGCGCGGCTTCCAGGTCATCGGCGATGGCAGCCGCGATTTCCGCCGGCGGCGGCAGGCTGGCGGGGTCGGTGGCGCCTTCCTCACGCAGCCAGGTCAGGTTGAGGTCGAGCTTTTCCCGCGCCGCGAGCTCGGCATAGGGGTAGCGCTTGAACCGCTCGCTTTCCTCCCGCCGCGCGACCGGAAGGCGGGCGCAGGCGATGAAATCCACCATGTCGGCGTGGGTCAGCGGGCGCTCCTTCAGGGTGAAGCGCTTGTTGGTGCGGAGGTCGTAGACCCATAGCGCGTCCGTCCATGGCTCTGTCCGCCGCGGGCGGGCGTGGAAGAACAGGACGTTGGCCTTCACCCCCTGGCGGTAGAAGATGCCGGTGGGCAGGCGTAGCAGCGTGTGACAGTCGAACTGGTCCAGCAGGCGGCGGCGGATGCGTTCGCCGGCGCCGCCTTCGAACAGGACGTTGTCGGGCACCACCACGGCGGCGGTGCCGTTCGGGGCCAGCACCGTCATCACGTGCTGGAGGAAATTGAGCTGCTTGTTGCCGGTGGTGACCTCGAAATCCGGGCGTTCGTAGTCCTCGCGCTCGGTTTCCGCCTCGCCATCGCCGGTGAAGACGCGGGCCGATTGCTTGCGTCCGAAGGGCGGGTTGGTGAGGATGACATCCCAGCGCCGGCCGGGGTCCGCGGCAAGGGCGTCGGCGCGGTGGATCGGGGTGGCGGTGCCGGCGCCGATGCCGTGCAGGTACAGGTTCATGGCGGCGAGGCGGGCCACGCCGGGCACGATGTCATAGCCGGTGAAACCGTCTTCCCGCATGCGCCGGTCGGTGGCGCGGTCGCGGGCGGCGCGGTGCCGGCGCATATGGTCGTAGGCAGCGAGCAGGAAGCCGCCGGTGCCGCAGGCGGGATCGCAGACGGTCTGGAGCGGCGTGGGGTCCACCACCTCCACGCAGGCGGCGATGACCGGGCGGGGGGTGAAATACTGGCCGGCGCCAGTTTTCACGTCGCTGGCGGTGCGTTCCAGCAAGCCTTCGTAGATGGCGCCCTTCACGTCCATGCCGAAGGCGGACCAGGTCTCCGCGTCGATCAGGCGCACCAGGCGGTGCAGATGGGCCGGCTCCTCGATGCCGTTGCGGGCGCGGGCGTAGACGGTGCCGACCAGGCCGGGCTGGGTGGCGAGGATTTCCAGGGCGGCGGCATAGGCGCGGGCGAGCTCGGCGCCGGCCAGCGGGGCGAGGGCGGACCAGCGGCAGGCAGGCGGCACCAGCGAGGGCAGGCCGTCCTCCTCGCGTTCGGCATCGAGCTTGAGGAAAAGCAGGTAGGTGACCTGCTCGACATAGTCGCCGGCGCCGACGCCGGCATTGTTCATGACATGGGCGAGGTTCCAGACCTTGGCGGTCAGGGTGGCGGTGGCGTCGCTCATGCTTGGGTCCCGGATCGGGCGCCGCGGGTGGGGCGGCGAGTGGGCGCGGTGGTGCGGAGGCGGGCAAGCAGGGCGGTGGCGGGTTCGTCGGATGGGTTTTGAGGGACGAGGCGGCCGGTGAAGGCGGCGTGGAGGATGGACTGGCGGAGGCTTGCATTCGACGGCTCAGTCGAATCCAGCCCACGCGCGATATCCGCCTCGTCCGCCAGTAAATTAGCGACCGCCTCGGTTACTTTTTCGATCTCATCAATGGGAGGCAATGGACATGGCAACACGGATATTTTGCCAATACTCAGAGTATGCAAGCCGGATGTCGAAGATGCTGCATCTTGCACCGAGCGCCTCCCCAGGGGTGACCTGAACCAGGTAAGCAGCCACGTTCCCAAACCCGGAATCACCGGCCGAGCTTTGATGAGATGGTTTTGATGGATGCAGGGAGAAATCTGGCCTGACCACAACGCGACCCGCCCGATTTGGTCCGCACTGCCGTTCCCTTCGACGAAAAGCAAATCGTTGGTTTTCAAAGTCAGCCGAGGAAGTTCCGCGGGATCGACACCGATAACACGAAGGTCGCCAAGTTTGAACACGGCGTCACCGACATTGGCCACACGCAGGTATGGCACCTGCAATTCAAACTCAGCGCGCATTGAGTTCTTTGTGAGGCCGCCGGTGACAGCTGCCAATTGCTCGACGGTTGTCCACGTCCACCCCACAGGTAGGTGCGGCAGCTCATCTCGATCAGGCTCCCGCGGTTCTTCATAACGGGCCTTCCAACCATCCCCACGCGGCAGAGCGCCACGGGCTTCCAGCCGGTCACGTTCGGTGCGTTCCCAGGCGGCGCGGCGCTCGGCGAGGATGCGGCGTAGCAGGTCGGCTCCGGTCTCGCGCGACGGGTTGGCGGCCCGCCAGGCGGCCGTGAGCTGCCCGGTGCAGGCGGCATGCAGCAAACTGGCGCGGAACTGCTCCACACCCTCCCGCGCCCGGGTCAGGGCCGCTTCGGCTTCGTCGAGTTCGTCAAAAAGGGTGCCGATGGCGGCCACGATGCGGTCCTGCTCCGCGCGCGGCGCGACGAGGATCGGCGCGGTCTTGACCGCGGACAAGGCGATGGAGGCCAGATTGGTCGTCTGCTTCGCCCCGGCCAGGAAATGCGCGCGCCCGAACTCGTTCAGGTAGAGGGACAAGAAAAAGGGGTTCAGAACTTCCCCCCGGATACGCGCACGGAAGACGTGGTTCTGGAAGGTGCATTCCGGCACCTGACCTTCCCATACCCATCCCCGCCCGACCTTGTCCCGGTCTCCGCCTTCGTTCAGCAGCACATCGCCGTCCTGGAGCGACAGTTGCGCCAGACGCCCCAGCGGGATCCGTATGGTCTTCATGGTGCGGAGGTCGAGGCGTCCGCGCTGGACGTTCGCGACGCGCAGATAGGGCACTTCAACCGTGCCTTCCTCGCCTCGGTTCTTGTCGACGGTGATGCCGCCGATCACGTCGCAGACCTCGCCCAGCGTCGCCCACGCCCATCCGGGCGGCAACTCTTGCCCGCCCATCCGTCAGGCCACCAGCGTGTCGGTCAGCTCATCCAACAGTGCCGGCAGCCGGTCGGCGCCGAAAAGCTGACGTGCCCGAGCGGCGCCGCCCCTGCTGGTGAAGTCCGATACCTCGCGCAAATCCTGCATGGTCACTTCGATGTTGCCCGCCACCCAATCGCGCATCAGCCGCAGCCATGACAACTGCTCGTCCGTGTAGTCCCGCCCCGCCTTCTTCTCACGCCCCAGCCAAAGCTCGAACCGGCGGGTCACGTCGGCCGCGAGCGGTTCCAGCTCACTCCGCGCACCCAGGGCGAAGCGCACCAGGCTGACTAGATCGGTCAGCAACCCCGACGGGGGCCGCGCCACCCCGGCATGTAGCCGCCGGTAGCAGGCCCAGACCGCACCATCATTCAACTGCCAGGGCGGGCGCGCCATCGCCGCCCGCAATTCGCCCAGCATGGCATAGGTCAGCCGACGCGCGGCATGTGGCCGGCCGTAAAGGATGGAAAGCGCGTCCAATTCGTCCTGATTGGCATCCAGGAACTCGCGGAAGCGGGTGGTCACCTCGGTGGCGCGGCGGATGTCGAAGCCGGTGGACAGCACCTCGTCGGGGGTGCGCTCGTCGATGACGATGTAGCTCTGTTTTTGCAGCTCAACCATCCGGATGCGCTGGCGGGGTGTACGGGCCAGCAGGCGGCAGGCCTCGCCGCGCAGGGCGGCGGCAGACTCTTCTTCGGGCAGGCCGGTGGCGGCGGCATGGGCGTCGATGGTGGCCGGGTCGCAGGCATCCACCAGCCGGCGGGCCAGCGCGGGCAGGGAGTCGCCGCCGGCCAGGGTGGCGAGCTCGGCCCGTGCCTCCGGCGGCAGGCGGCGTTCCAGGCGCACCAGCCGGCCGGCCAGGGTGGCACAGGTGTCCTCGTCGGCGTGGCCGAAGGCGACGCGCTCCAGCAGCGATTCCAGGCTGGCGCCGCGTTCGCGCTCCAGCGGCACGGTGGGGGTCTTGCAGCTTTCCGTCACGCCTACCGCATCGACGATGAAGAACCGCGTCTTGCTGGTGGCGCCGGGGCTCGCGCGTTGCAGGTCACCGTCGAGGATGGTGCGGGCGCCCCGGCCGCGCATCTGCTCGAAATACTGGGCGCTGCGCACGTCGCGCAGGAACATAACCACTTCCAGCGGTTTGATGTCGGTGCCGGTGGCGACCATGTCGACCGTGGTGGCGATGCGGAACAAATGGTCGGTGCGGAAGGCCTGGATCAGCTCCTGCCCGGACAGGCCGGATGCGCGATAGGTGATCTTCTGGGCAAAGCGGGCGTCGCCGTTGAACACCTCACGGGCGATCGCGGTGACCGATTCGGCATGGGCGTCGGACTGGCAGAAGATCAGCGTCTTGGGCACCTCGGCGCGGCCAGGGAAAAGCTGGGTGGGCAGGGCGTCGCGATAGGCGGTCAGCACGGTGCGTATCTGGTTGGGCGATTCCACCGCGCGGTTGAGGTCGCTGCCCTGGTAGGTGAAATCATCCTCCAGCGTGGCGAAGCGCTGGCGGCGGGTGGCGCGGTCACGGTGCGGCACGGTGAATCCGGCCTCGATGGTGGCGCCGCGCTCGCCGATGGCGGTGCGGATGCGGAAAACCTCGAAATCCACGTTCACCCCGTCGGCCACGGAGCGCTCGAACGGGTATTCGCTGACCATGTTGCGCTGGAAGAAGCCGAGCGTGTGCAGGCCGGGCGTGGCGGTCAGGCCGAGGATGAAGGCGTCGAAATACTCCAGCACCTGGCGCCAGTTGCCGTAGATGCTGCGGTGGCACTCGTCGACGATGACCAGGTCGAAGGTCTCGGGCGGGATGGAATGGTTGTAGGCAACCTGATGCTGCACAGCGTCGGGCGGGCGCTCGAAGGCGCTGGCTTCCTCGTCATCCTCCGCCATGTCCTGGCCGCGGAGTGCCGCATAGAGGCGTTGGACGGTGCTGACGACCACGCTGGCCGACGGGGAAATGGCACGGCTGAGCAAATGCTGGACCTCGTAGTCGTCCTTGAACAGGCGGGCGGAACCGTCGGGGTGGAAATTTGCGAACTCGCCCACCGCTTGCTTGCCCAGGTTGGCGCGGTCCACCAGGAACAGGATGCGCCGCGCCCGGGCATGGGCCAGCAGGCGGTAGACCAGGGCGCAGGCGGTGAAGGTCTTGCCGGCGCCGGTGGCCATCTGCACCAGGGCGCGCGGGCGGCCGGCGGCGAGTGAGGATTCCACGCCGGTGATGGCCTCGATTTGGCAGGCGCGCAGGCCTTCGGTGGAGAGTGGCGGCAGGGTGGTCAGCCGCCGACGCAGCGTGTCACCGGCGTTCAGGGTGGCCCGCAGCGTCTCCGGCCGGTGCACCGCGAAGACGGGGCGTGGGCGGGGTTGTGGGTCGCGCGCGTCCTGGAACAGGGTTTCCGCGCCGGTGGAAATGTAGACGAAAGGCAGTGGGTTCGCCCAGGAGGGGTAGCCGTCGGGGGCCACGGCGGCGTAGCCGGTGCCCTGGTTGCCGACGCCGATCAGGGTGGTCCCTTCGGCCTTGGCTTCCAGTGCGCCGCAGGCACGGCGATCGAGGAAGAGGAT
>JBGAIK010000089.1:0-17087 GCA_044225615.1 Acetobacteraceae bacterium
CTTGAAGAGGAGGGGGCCATCGAGGAAGTGGCAACCGCTCCGCCGGCCCCCTCCTCTTCAAGACCCTTGAAAGTACGGGGTTCTAAGGGCACCGCCCTTAGCGGGGTCCAGGGGCAGAGCCCCTGGCCTTCCTTCCCTTACCGCTCCACGCACATGGCGACACCCATGCCGCCGCCGATGCACAGGGTGGCGAGGCCCTTGTGGGCGTCGCGTTTCTGCATTTCGTGGAGGAGGGTGGTCAGCACGCGGGCGCCCGAGGCGCCGATGGGGTGGCCGATGGCGATGGCGCCGCCGTTGACGTTCACCTTGGACGTGTCCCAGCCCATGTCCTTGTTCACGGCGCAGGCCTGGGCGGCGAAGGCTTCGTTGGCTTCGACCAGGTCGAGGTCTTCGGCTTTCCAGCCGGCGCGGGCAAGTGCCTTGCGGCTGGAGGGGATCGGGCCGGTGCCCATCACCGCGGGGTCGACGCCGGCGGTGGCGAAGGAGGCGATGCGGGCGAGCGGGGTGAGGCCGCGGCGGGCGGCTTCGGCGGCGGACATGACGAGCAGGGCGACGGCGCCGTCATTGATGCCGGAGGCGTTGCCGGCGGTGACGGTGCCGTCCTTGCTGAAGGCGGGGCGGAGTTTGGCCATGCCTTCGATCGTCGAATCGTGGCGGATGTATTCGTCGTCGGAGACGACGACGTCGCCCTTGCGGCCTTTGATGGTGACGGGGACGATCTCGTCCTTGAAGCGGCCGGATTTCTGGGCGGCGCTGGCCTTCTGCTGCGAGGCGAGCGCGAACTCGTCCTGCTGCTCGCGGGTGATCTGGTAGGCCTTGGCGACGTTCTCGGCGGTGGTGCCCATGTGGTAGCCGTGGAAGGCGTCCCACAGCCCGTCCTTGATCATGGTGTCGATGAAGTTCATGTCGCCCATCTTCTGCCCGGCGCGGAGATAGGCGGCGTGGGTGGACTGGCTCATGCTTTCCTGGCCGCCGGCGACGACGATGCTGCTTTCGCCGGTGCGGATCTGCTGGGCGGCCAGCGCCACGGCGCGCAGGCCGGAGCCGCAGACCTGGTTGATGCCGAAGGCGGTGGCGGCATCGGGCACGCCGGCGGCGCGGGCGGCCTGGCGGGCGGGGTTCTGGCCCTGGGCGGCGGTGAGGACCTGGCCGAGGATGACCTCGTCCACGTCGCCGGCTTCGAGCCCGGCGCGGGCGAGGACGCCCTGGATGGCGGTGGCGCCGAGCGTGTGGGCCGCGACCGAGCCGAAGGCGCCGCTGAAGCTGCCGACCGGCGTGCGTGCCGCCGCTACGATGACGATGTCGTCCATGTCTGGCTCCCTGCGGGTCGTGCCCGCCTTGCGTTTTGGTATCCCCCGCCGGGGGCAGTCTATCGCAGTGCAGCGGTGGCTGCCATCCACTCCAGCAGGGGCCGCCAGAGAGCGGTCTCGGCGGTCGCGCCCGCTGCCATGCCGATATGGCCCGCTTTCGGCTCGTGCAAGACCGCGCCCTTGATCAGGGCTGCCATGGGCCGGGCGCTTTCCGGCGGGACGATGCGGTCGCGGGCGGGGACGGCGACGAAGGCGGGGAGGTTGAGGGTGGTGGGGTCCACCTTGAGGCCGGCGACGCGCCAGGCGCCGGCGGCGGGGGTGTTGGCGCCGTACCAGCCGGTGAGGCATTCGCGGGCGACCGGGGCGGCGAGCGGGATGCCGTCGTTGAGCCAGTCTTCCAGCGCGACGAAGAGGCGGGCGCGGTCGCTGTCGGGGTCGAGCCGGGCGAAGCCGCGGTATTTGCTGGCGATTCCATCCGGGTCGAGCCCTGCGAAGAGGGTTTGCAGGGCGTCGATGGGCAGGGTGCTGTTGAACTGGAGCGCGGGTTCGAGCAGGGGAAGGAGGCGGGCGAGGGCGGTGGCACGATCAGGGTCGGCGGCGTGGAAATCCCACGGTGTGGCGAGCAGGGCGAGGGCGGCGACGCGGTCCGGGCGGCGCTGGGCGGCGGCGGTGGCGAGCAGGCCGCCCATGCAGTAGCCGGCGAGGATGGTGGGACCTGGGAGTGCGGTGAGCGCGCGCTCGAGGCGGCCGGCGATGTAGTCGGTCAGCGTGAACTGCCGCTCGACCTGGCCGGGCCAGCCCCAGTCGAGCAGGCGGGCGCGCACCCCCTGCCCTGCCAGGAAGCGCATCAGCGAGCGGCCGGGGGCGAGGTCGAGCACGTAGGCGCGGTTGACGAGGGAGGGGACGAGCAGGACCTCTGGGCCGGTGGCGCCCGGCGCCGCGTAGTCGAGGATGCGGGTTTCCTCTTCCTGCCAGAGGGTTGGCGGGTCCGGCAGGTCGCGGCGGTAGGGGTGGCGGCGGTAGGCGGCGATGCCGGCGACAAGTTCAGCCGCGTCCGCGTTCCAGTTCGGCGAGGCGGCGTTCGAGCTCGGCGATGCGGGCGCGGAGCTCAGCATGGCCCGGGTCAGATGGAGCAGCAGCGGGCGCGGGCCCCGGCGGAGCAGCGGGCCGACCGGGCCCTGGAGGGAGGAGGCCATCAGGCATCGCCGCGAGGAAGGCGCTGGCGGCGTTGGCCCAGAGGGCGACGAGGGCCTGCATGGTTTCCTGCGCCTCGCGGTCGACGGCGAGCGCCGCAAGCTCGCTGTGCCACAGCGCGATCCAGTCGCGGGGCAAGTCGGGCGCGGGCATCGGTCATCGGTCCTCCGGCACGGGCGGACCATAGAACTGCATGCCATCGCGGGCGAGGAATCTTTGGATTGTGCGGCGCATCATGCTAGCGTTCGTAGACAATTCCGTCCGAGGAAGACATGTCGCAGACGACTGACACCGGGCCGGCCGGCACGGGCGAGAAGGCGCCCGTCGTCGTGAAGAAATACGCCAACCGGCGGTTGTACAATACGGAAAGTTCGAGCTACATCACGCTGGACACGTTGGCGGAGATGGTGCGGGGCGGACGGGATTTCGTGGTCTATGACGCCAAGACCGGCGAGGACATCACGCGCTCGGTGTTGACGCAGATCATCGTCGAGGAGGAGAGCAAGGGGCGGGCGCTGCTTCCGACCGGGTTTCTTCGGCAGCTGATCGGGTTCTACGGCGATTCGATGCAGAGCCTGGTGCCGAAATACCTCGAGCAGGCGATGACCAATTTCGCGCACCAGCAGGAGCAGATGCGCAGCGCGATGCAGCAGACGATGGGCAATTTCTTTCCCTTCGGCATGGAGGAGGTGGGGCGGCAGAACATGGCGATGATGGAGCGGGCGATGAGCCTGTTCAGCCCGTTCATGCCGGGGGAGAAGGCGGCGGGGGCGAAGCCGGAGGACGAGGTCGCGGCCCTGAGGCGCGAGGTGGAGCGGCTGCGCGGAGAGCTTGAAGCGGCGAAGAAGAAGGACTGAGATGGGCACGGCGTTGTCAGGCTGGGCGCAGCAGGGCGGGGATTTCCGGCTGGGCGACCTGCCGGTGGAGAAGGGCGGGACGATCCGCGACGCCCATATCGTGTGGCAGACGCATGGGACGCTGAACGCGGCCAGGGACAACGTGGTGCTGTATCCGTGCAGCTACACGGCGCAGCATCCGGACATGGCCTGGCTGATCGGGCCGGACGGGATACTGGACCCGACGCGGTGGTTCATCGTGATCCCGAACATGTTCTCCAACGGGCTGTCGTCGGGGGCCGGGGAGACGGCGGACTATCCGGCGGTGGTGACCGCGCGCGACAACGTGACGGCGCAGGCGCGGCTGCTGCGCGAGGTGTTCGGCATCGAGCGGCTGGCGGCAGTGTACGGGTTCTCGATGGGGGCGCAGCAGGCGTACCACTGGGCGGCGCTGTTTCCCGAGGCGGTGGCGCGGGCGATCGTGGTGTGCGGCAGCGCGCGGACGGCGGTGCACAACCGGGTGTTCCTGTCGAGCCTGCTGCGGACGCTGGAGGCGGCGCCGGAGCATCTCGGCGGCGGGCGGTTCTCGGCCGAGCCGCGGGCGGCGCTGCGGGCGTTCGCGCATATCTATGCGAGCTGGGCGCTGAGCCAGGATTTCTACCGCGCCGGGCTGCACATGTCCGCGCTGGGCGCGCCGGACCTGGAGACGTTCCTGCGCACGGACTGGGAGGAGCGGTACCACGCGCGCAAGGCGGCGAATCTGTACGCGCAGCTGGTGACATGGTCGCATGGCGACATCAGCGCCGACCCGCGCTATGGCGGCGACCTGGTGGCGGCGCTGGGGGCGATCACGGCGAAGGTGCTGCTGCTGCCGGGGCGGACGGACCTGTATTTCCCGCCGGCGGACAATGCGGCGGAGCTGCCGCATCTGCGGCATGGCGAGCTGCGGCCGATCCCGAGCGTGTGGGGGCATCGGGCGGGAAATCCGAATGTTTCCAAGGAGGATTTCGCCTTCCTGAAGGCGGCGGTGCGGGGAGTGGCTGGAGCGGTAGATGCCGCTCAGGACGGTCCGATCAGAGACGCGAACTGCGCGACGAAACGCTCGGCCTCCGCCACCGCGTTTTCTATCTCCTCGGCACTGGATGGGCGGCCGGCTCGATCCCGTAATCCGCGTCGGCCTTGAAGCGATAGGCGCGTGGCAGGAACGTCGCGAGATCGGCGTCGCTCGCGGGTCGCGATAGGTGAGGCGATAGAATTCCCCCGACGCCGCGATGCGTCTTGAGGACGCGCCCCTCCCGCTCGAAAATGAGCGCCTGGGCCACATGGAAACAGGCAAGGTAGGCGCTGAGACCGGCATCGGCGAACAGGCCGGCGGCAAGCATCTGCCGCATGCGGCCGAGCAGGTCCTGGGCGTAGTCCAGGAACCGGGCCGTCTCCGGCTTCACAGGGTCAGGCCGTCCTTGCGGATCTCGTGCATCAGCGGCGTTCGCATCTCGTAGTCCGCCGCGCGGAACGGCATCGCCTCGATGAACGCGCCCTCCAGCATGAACGGTATCCGGAGATGGGTCAGCCGGTCCCATTCTGCCCCCCGGTTCGCCATGTCCTTCAGGAAGACCGCCACATCATAGTCGGACTCGGCATGGGCCTCGCCCCGCGCACGCGAGCCGAACAGCACGATGCGGTCGAGCCTCGGGCCGTACTGGGCGACCACCGCATCGCGAAAGCGCGCCAGGACCGGATCAAGCGCAAGAACGTCACCCATCCTACGACCTCGCCAGCGAGAACCGACGGAATGCCTCCAGCGTCTCCTCGCTCACATGGTGCTCGATGCCCTCGGCGTCGATGCGGGCGGTCTCGGCGCTGATGCCGATGTCGCGCAGGAAGGCCTCGACGATGCGGTGGCGCTCGCGGCTGGCCTCGGCGACGCGGCGGCCTTCCTCGGTGAGGAACACGCCGCGATAGGGGCGTTTGGAGATGTAGCCCTCGGCGGCCAGGCGCTTGAGCATCTTGGCGACCGTGGGCTGGGCGACGCCGAGGCGCTGGGCGATGTCGGTCTGGCGGGCTTCGCCGACATCGTCGAGCAGGTCGGCGATCAGCTCGACATAATCCTCCACCAGCTCCAGCCGGCGGGCCTGGCGGGTCTGGCGGAAGCTTTCGACATGGGCCTCGGTGTCCACCAAAGCCGTGGCGGCGGGCTTGGACATCGCAACCTCATCGGCGGTGAAACTCTTCTACCAGCGCGGGCACTCCTTAGCCCAGGCTAAAATCTGCTCCATCCACGCCAAGGCTTCACCCCTCAGCATAGCCATCAAAATATAGCCTCTTGCATAATTCTGACGGCAGGCACAGATTGGCGGCATCGGAAACGCCCGAGCCGCAAGGACCGCCGATGCCCGACGATCACAGCCTGGCCGCGCCGAACGCCTGGAAATTCGCCGATCACGGGGGGCGGCCCAGCCTGCCGGAGGTCAACAGCACCGTGCGCATCCCGCACGGCACCTGGCTGCGCCGGCTGCTCGCCTTCGTCGGCCCCGGCTACATGGTCTCGGTCGGCTACATGGACCCGGGCAACTGGGCCACCGACCTCGCCGGCGGGGCCAAGTTCGGCTACACGCTGCTCGCCGTCATCCTGCTGTCCAACCTGATGGCCATCCTGCTGCAGGCGCTGGCTGCCCGGCTCGGCATCGCCACCGGGCGCGACCTGGCGCAGGCCTGCCGCGACAGCTATTCCCGGCCCGTCGGCATCGCGCTGTGGATCGCCTGCGAGATCGCCATCATCGCCTGCGACCTGGCCGAGGTGATCGGCACCGCCATCGCCTTGAACCTGCTGTTCGGGATCCCGCTGATCGCCGGCGCGCTGATCACCGCGCTCGACGCCTTCCTGCTGTTGATGCTGATGAACAAGGGCTTCCGCTTCCTGGAAGCTTTCGTCATCGCGCTGCTGGTGGTGATCGCCGTGTGCTTCGCGGTGCAGATCGTCGCCGCCGCCCCGCCGGTGGCCGCGGTGCTGGGCGGGTTCCTGCCCTCGCCCGAGATCGTCACCAACCCGGAGATGCTCTACATCGCCATCGGCATCATCGGCGCCACCGTGATGCCGCATAACCTGTATCTGCACTCCTCCATCGTGCAGACGCGCAACTACGCGCGCACCGAGCCGGGCAAGCGCGAGGCCATCAAATGGGCCACCACCGACAGCACCATCGCGCTGATGCTGGCGCTGTTCATCAACGCCGCAATCCTGATCGTCGCCGCCAAGGCGTTCCACGGCACCGGCCACGAGGACGTCGCCGAGATCGGCGAGGCGTTCAAGCTGCTCTCGCCCCTGCTCGGCCTCGGCATCGCCTCGACGCTGTTCGCCGTGGCGCTGCTCGCCTCCGGCCTGAATTCGACGGTGACGGCGACGCTGGCCGGGCAGATCGTGATGGAAGGCTTCCTCCGCCTGCGCCTGCCCGACTGGGCCCGAAGGCTGCTGACGCGCGCCATCGCCATCGTGCCGGTGGTGGTGGTGACCGCGCTCTACGGCGAGAAAGGCACCGCCGACCTGCTGGTGCTGAGCCAGGTGGTGCTGTCGATGCAGCTGCCCTTCGCGGTGATCCCGCTGGTCAGCTTCGTGTCCAACAAGGCGAAGATGGGGGTGTTCGTCATTCCCCGCTGGGTCGCCGCCCTGGCCTGGACAGTCGCGGCGCTGATCCTGACGCTGAACTTCAAGCTGCTGTTCGATACGCTGTTCGGGTAAGCCAGGCGAAGGGCCTCCGGCGGCCAAGGGCCGGGAGGCCCTTGGATCCCGTTTGTGCTGGCGGCTGCACCGGCGGTCTTCGGTGATTGGCCGAAGCATGGCAGTGCTTCCTTGCGCCGCCGGAGACCCTTCCCTTCCTGCAAAGCAAAGGGGCGACGCCTTGCGGCATCGCGGCATCGCCCCCTTTTCGGCCGCGTCCGTACACTAGGCCGGCACGGCCTCGATCATGGCGCGCGCGGACTGCATGTGGTCCATGGCGGTGTCGATGGCGGCGATGTCAGCCTTGTCGGCGGCGGCGTATTCGGCTTCCGCTTCGGCCAGGCGGCGCTCGCCCTCGCCCTTGGCGAGCTGGCCGACCGGGACCGCTTCGGTGGCGAGGATGGTGACGCGCGCCGCGGTGATCTCGGCGAAGCCGCCGGAGACGTAGAGGCGGTCGGTGACGTTGCCGCCCTCGTAGAGGCGGATCGTGCCGCCGCGCAGCAGCACGATCATCGGCGAGTGGCCGCCCAGCACGCCCATCTCGCCCTCGTAGGCCGGCAGCGTCACCATGTCGACGCTGCGGGAGAGCAGCAGCTTCTCCGGGCTGACGATTTCAAGCTCGACGGGCATCGGATCAGCTCCTGGATCAGGCCGAGGCCTTCATCGACTCGGCCTTCTTCACGGCGTCCTCGATGGTGCCGACCATGTAGAAGGCGGCTTCAGGCAGGTGGTCGTATTCGCCGGCGACGATCGCCTTGAAGCTGCGCACGGTGTCGGCGATGGGCACGATCACGCCGGGGAAGCCGGTGAAGACCTCGGCCACGTTGAAGGGCTGGCTGAGGAAGCGCTGGATCTTGCGGGCGCGGGCCACGACCAGCTTGTCCTCTTCCGAGAGCTCGTCCATGCCAAGGATGGCGATGATGTCCTGCAGCGACTTGTAGGTCTGCAGCACGCGCTGCACCTCGCGGGCGGTCTGGTAGTGCTCGTCGCCGACGATGCGCGGGTCGAGCGAGCGCGAGGTCGAGTCGAGCGGGTCCACCGCCGGGTAGATGCCGAGCTCGGCGATCTGGCGCGACAGCACGGTGGTCGCGTCCAGGTGGGCGAAGGAGGTCGCCGGCGCCGGGTCGGTCAGGTCGTCGGCGGGCACGTAGATGGCCTGCACCGAGGTGATCGAGCCCTTGTTGGTGGAGGTGATGCGCTCCTGCAGGGCGCCCATGTCGGTCGCCAGCGTCGGCTGGTAGCCCACCGCGGAGGGGATGCGGCCGAGCAGCGCCGAGACCTCGGCGCCGGCCTGGGTGAAGCGGAAGATATTGTCGACGAAGAACAGCACGTCCTGGCCTTCCTCGTCGCGGAAGTATTCGGCGACCGAGAGGCCGGACAGCGCGACGCGGGCGCGGGCGCCCGGCGGCTCGTTCATCTGGCCATAGACCAGCGCCACCTTGGAGCCCTCGGTGGTGCCGTCATCGTTCAGCTTGATGACGCCCGCCTCGGTCATCTCGTGGTAGAGGTCGTTGCCCTCGCGGGTGCGCTCGCCGACGCCGGCGAAGACCGAGACGCCGCCATGCGCCTTGGCGATGTTGTTGATCAGCTCCTGGATCAGCACGGTCTTGCCCACGCCGGCGCCGCCGAACAGGCCGATCTTGCCGCCCTTCAGGTACGGGGCCAGCAGGTCCACCACCTTGATGCCGGTGACCAGGATCTCGGTCGCCGCGGCCTGCTCCTCGAAGGAGGGCGCCTCGCGGTGGATCGGGTAGCGCTTCTCGGCCTTCACCGGGCCGCGCTCGTCGATCGGCTCGCCGATCACGTTCAGGATGCGCCCCAGCGTGCCGGGCCCGACCGGCATTGTGATCGGCCCGCCGGTGTCCACCACCTCCTGGCCGCGGACCATGCCGTCGGTGCTGTCCATGGCGATGCAGCGCACGGTGCGCTCGCCGAGCTCCTGCGCGACTTCCAGCACCAGCGTGCTGTCGCCCATCCTGGTATGCAGCGCGTTCTGGATGAAGGGCAGGTCGCCGTCGAACTGCACGTCCACGACGGCGCCGAGAACCTGGCTGACGCGGCCGACGATGTTGCTGGCCATGTGGGAAGCTCCTGTATCTATCTCTGAAATCGTCAGACGGCTTCGGCGCCGGAGATGATCTCGATGAGTTCGCGGGTGATGTTGGCCTGGCGGGCGCGGTTGTAGTTCTGCGTCAGCCGCTTGATCATGTCGCCGGCGTTGCGCGTGGCGTTGTCCATCGCCGTCATCTGCGAGGCGAAGAAGCCGGCATTGTTCTCGAGCATGGCGCGGTAGATCTGGATGGCGAGGTTCTGCGGCAGCAGCCGGGCCAGCATCGTCTCCTCGTCCGGCTCGAACTCATAGGTGGCGCCGCCGGGCGTGGCCGCCTCGCCTTCCGGCAGCGGCGCCGGGATCAGCCGCATTTCCGTCGGCACCTGGGCGATGACCGAGCGGAAATTGTTGTAGACCACCGTGCAGACGTCGAACTCGCCGGCATGCAGCATCGCGACGATGCGGCTGGCGATGGCCTCGGCATCGGCGAAGCCGATCGACTTGCGGCCGACGAAGTTCACGTCGCCGACGATGCGGCTGCCCAGCTCGCGACGCAGGTAGTCGCGCGACTTGCGGCCGACGGCGAGGATCTTCACCGTCTTGCCCTCGGCCTCCAGCTGGCGGACGAGGTTGCGGGTCATGCGGCCGATATTGGTGTTGAACGCGCCGGCCAGGCCGCGGTCGCCCGCGACCGGCACCAGCAGGTGCACCTTGTCGGCCCCGGTGCCGACCAGCAGCTTCGGCGCGGTGGGGCTGCCGGCCACCGAGGCGCCCAGCGAGGCCATCATCCGCGCCATGCGCTGGGCATAGGGGCGCGCCGCCTCGGCCTGGGTCTGGGCGCGGCGCAGCTTGGACGCCGCCACCATCTTCATGGCCGAGGTGATCTTCTGCGTCGACTTCACGCTGTTGATGCGCAGACGCAGAGATTTCAGGCTGGGCATGTCGCTTGCCTACCGGTTCTGGTCGCGCTCAGGCGAAGGTCTTGACGAAGCCGTCCATGAAGGCGACCAGCTTCTTCTCGGTGTCGGGCTTGATCTCGCGGTCGGCGCGGATGGCGTCGATCACGGTCGGCTCCTTGGCCTTCAGCTCGACCAGCAGCTGGCTCTCGAAGCGGCCGATATCGCCGACCGGCAGCTTGTCGAGATAGCCGCGCACGCCGGCGAAGATCGCCACCACCTGCTCCTCCACCGGGACCGGCTTGAACTGGGGCTGCTTGAGCAGCTCCGTCAGGCGGGCGCCGCGGGCGAGCAGCTGCTGGGTGGAGGCATCCAGGTCGGAGGCGAACTGGGCGAAGGCGGCCATCTCGCGATATTGCGCGAGCTCGAGCTTGATGCGGCCGGCGACCTGCTTCATGGCCTTGATCTGTGCGGCCGAGCCCACGCGGGAGACCGAGAGGCCGACATTCACCGCCGGGCGGATGCCCTTGAAGAACAGCTCCGTCTCCAGGAAGATCTGGCCGTCGGTGATGGAGATCACGTTGGTCGGGATGTAGGCGGAGACGTCGCCGGCCTGGGTCTCGATGACCGGGATCGCGGTCAGCGAGCCGGCGCCGAAATCGTCGTTCATCTTCGCCGCGCGCTCCAGCAGGCGCGAGTGCAGGTAGAACACGTCGCCCGGATAGGCCTCGCGGCCCGGCGGGCGGCGCAGCAGCAGCGACATCTGGCGATAGGCGACGGCCTGCTTGGAAAGGTCGTCGTAGAAGATCACGGCATGCGCCTTGTTGTCGCGGAACCATTCGCCCATGGCGCAGCCGGAATAGGGGGCCAGATACTGCATCGGCGCGGGCTCGGACGCGGTCGCGGCGACCACGATGGAATATTCCAGCGCGCCGTACTCCTCCAGCGTCTTGACCAGCTGGGCGACGGTGGAGCGCTTCTGCCCGACCGCGACGTAGATGCAATAAAGTTTCTTGCTCTCGTCGGTGCCCTTGTTGGCTTCGCGCTGGTTGATGATGGTGTCGATGATGACGGCGGTCTTGCCGGTCTGGCGGTCGCCGATCACCAGCTCGCGCTGGCCGCGGCCGATCGGGATCAGCGCGTCGATCGCCTTGATGCCGGTCTGCATCGGCTCGTGCACCGACTTGCGCGGGATGATGCCGGGGGCCTTGACCTCGACCAGCTTGCGCTCGCCCACGATCGGGCCCTTGCCGTCGATCGGGTTGCCGAGCGCGTCGACCACGCGGCCGAGCAGGCCCTTGCCGACGGGCACATCGACGATGCGGCCGGTGCGGCTGACGGTGTCGCCCTCGCGGATCTGGCGGTCGTCGCCGAAGATCACGACGCCCACGTTGTCGGTTTCCAGGTTCAGCGCCATGCCGCGGATGCCGGCCGACGGGAACTCGACGAGCTCGCCGGCCATCACGTTCTGCAGGCCGAAGACGCGGGCGATGCCGTCGCCCACGGACAGCACCTGGCCGGTCTCGGCAACGTTGGCCTCGGTATCAAAAGAAGCAATCTGCTTCTTGAGGATCTCCGAGATCTCGGCGGGGCGGATCTCCATATCAGGCAGCTCCCTTCATGGCGTACTGCAGTCGCTGCAGACGGGATTTCAGGCTTGTGTCGTACAGGCGGGCGCCGATCTTCACCACGAGGCCGCCGAGCAGGCTGGGGTCCACGCGCTTGACGATGTTGACGTTCCCGTAGCCGGCCTCGATCAGCCGGGCACGCAATTGCTGTTCCTGCACATCCGTCAGCGGATGCGCGGTCTCGACCTGGGCCACCACCACGCCGCGCTTCTCGGCGACCAGCGTGGCGAAGGCGGCGATGATGGCGCGCAGCGCGCCGAGGCGGCGGTTGGCGGCCACCACGCCGACGAAAACCTGCACGATCTTGCCGAATCCCTGGGCCTCGAGCACCGCGCGGGTGGCCTTGGTGGCGGTGTTCACATCGACCAGCGGGCTGGCGAGGAGGCGGCGGAACTCGGCGCTCTCATCGACGAGGCGGCCGAGGCCTTCCATTTCGGCCACCACGGCATCGAGCGCCTGGGCGTCGTCGGCGTGGGAATACAAGGCGGCCGCATAGCGATCGACGAGGCCGCCGCTGGAAGAGATCGTGTTGCCGCCTGACGCCAACGGTGCAGTTCCATTCTTCTGGGCGGTGCAGCAGGCACAGCCGATGACCCTCGCCGGCCGAGGCCAGCCGGCGGCCCGGGCACTACCATGCTGCCCCCGCACACGCAACACGGGAAAAGCAGGTATCGGGCGCGGGAGGGCAGGGCGCGGCCGGCCCGGAAACGCGCGAGGCCCCGGACCAGCGGTCCGGGGCCTCGGCAACGCGGCCGCCCAGGTGGATACGGTCTGGCGGAAGCGGTCAGTCGGCGGCGAGCGCCATGGTCTTGCGGGCCATGGTCTTCTTCACGTAGTCCTCGACGGCGTCGGAGATCGGGTCGGCGTGGTTGGCGAAGACGTGGTCGGCGCCGGCGAGGACGCGGTAGTCGACGCTGACGTTCTTCTGGGTGTTGAGCTTGTCGACGAGCTTGCGCACGGCAAGCTCGGGCACCAGCTCGTCGCTGTCGCCGTGCAGCATGAGGCCGCCGCAGGGACAGGGGGCGAGGAAGCCGAAATCGTAGTGGTTGGCGGGCGGGGCGACGCTGACCCAGCCGGAGATTTCCGGGCGGCGCATGAGCAGCTGCATGCCGATGAAGGCGCCGAAGGAGTAGCCGGCGATCCACAGGCCGCCATGGCTGGGATTGACCGCCTGCATCCAGTCGAGCGCGGCGGCGGCGTCGCCGATCTCGCCGATGCCGCCGTCGTAGCGGCCCTGGCTGCGGCCGACGCCGCGGAAGTTGAAGCGCATCACCGAGTAGCCCAGCTTCTGGAAGGACTGGTACATCGAATAGGCGATGCGGTTGTTCATCGTCCCGCCATGCAGCGGGTGCGGATGCAGGATGAGGGCCAGCGGCGCGCCCTGCTCCTTGGAATGGTGGTAGCGGCCTTCGAGCCGGCCATCCGGCCCGGCGAACATGACTTCAGGCATGGTGATCCAGAATCCATTTCCTGCGCAGGACCGACCGACGTGGGCCGGGCTGCTGGTGCACGCGATACGTCGATGTCGTGGGGCCTTGCGATCCGCCACCCACGCGGGGTGGCAAGGTCAGCATTGGCGAAACCGTTCCCACAGCCGGGCGAACTCCATGACGTTGCAGCCCCTTGCCTTGCGAGGCCATGACCAATCAGTCGCCGGCGCGATGCGCCACGGCGTTCGTCCCACTTGCCCGGCCTTTCCGGCGCGGGCGATGTCGTTGGACAGCGAGGTGGACCCATCGCAGCCCGGGTGCCCCCCACCCTGGCGTGCTTCCGAAGGGACCACCACAACCGAAGCGGGCGGACTATAGGTCGCCGCCGGGTCCAATGGTAAGAAAAATGTGGCGGGCCGATGATGTTTTCATCCCCCCGCGGATCGGGGTGCGGGGCGGCAGGCGCGGCTGGGCCGGGATGTGCATACGCCGCCATGAAAGGCGCAAACAGAATGGATTGGCCGGGAAACCCGCAGAAATGGCCGGGCCGGGCGGGGCTCCGAGGGTGCCCGGCGGCGGCGCGAAACCGCGCCCGGGAGCGGCATTCCACGCGCGGCGGGTATGCATTTCGGGCAACGGTGGGGGGGCGGGCATGACCTATCTGGACGCCAACGCGACCGAGCCGCTGCGCCCGCAGGCGCGGGCGGCGATGCTGGCGGCGCTGGACGTGGTGGGGAATCCGGCTTCGGTGCATGCGGCGGGGCGGGCGGCGCGGCGGGTGCTGGAGGAGTCGCGCGAGCGGATCGCGGCGCGGTTCGGGGCGCGGGCGGAGGAGGTGGTGTTCACCGCCGGCGGGACCGAGGCGGATGCGCTGGCCGTGCACGGGCTGGGGGCCGGTCGGCGGCTGATCGTGGGCGCGACCGAGCACGACGCGGTGCGGGCCGCGGCGGCGGGGGCGGCGGTGCTGCCGGTGGACGCGGACGGCGTGGCGGACCTCGCGGCGCTGGAGCGGCTGCTGGCGGGCGGGCCGGCGCTGGTGTGCCTGATGCTGGCCAACAACGAGACCGGCGTGCTGCACCCGGTGGCCGAGGCGGCGGCGCTGTGCCAGCGGGCCGGGGCGCTGCTGCATGTCGACGCGGTGCAGGCGGCGGGGCGGATGGCGGTGAGCCTGGCGGCGCTGGGCGCCGACAGCCTGGCGGTGACGTCGCACAAACTGGGCGGGCCGGGCGGGGCGGGGGCGCTGCTGCTGGCGCCCGGGCGGGAGCTGATGCCGCTGATCCGGGGCGGCGGGCAGGAGCGCGGGCGGCGGGGCGGCACCCCGCCGGTGGCGGCGATCGCCGGATTCGCGGCCGCGGCGATGGCCGGGCCCGCCGCGCTGGCGCGGCTGCGCGACGGCGGAGGCGGCGGCCCGGCCTGCGGGGCGAGGTGGCCGGCGCGGGCGGCGCGGCTGGGCAACACCGCCTCGCTCTGGTGCTGCCCGGGGCGCGGGCGGAGACGCAGGGTGATCGCGCTCGACCTCGCCGGCGTGCGGGCTCGGCCGGGGCGGCGTGCTCCTCGGGCAAGGTGGCGCGGTCGCACGTGCTGGAGGCGATGGGGCTGGGGGCGCGGGCGGGCGAGGCGATCCGGGTGTCGCTGCCGTGGAACGCGACGGCGGCCGACGTGGCGGCATTCGCCGGCGCATACCGGGCCATGGCCGCGCGCCTGCTGCACAACGCCGCATAGCGCCTATCTTCATTGCATGGACACGCGACCCAACCGCCCGATCTATCTGGACAACCAGGCCACCACCGCCTGCGATCCGCGCGTGGTGGCGGCGATGCTGCCGTTCTTCACCGAACGCTACGGCAACCCGCACAGCGCCGAGCACGCGATGGGCCGCGACGCCGAGGACGCGGTGGAGGCGGCACGGGCGGAGATTGCCGCCGTGATCGGGGCGGAGGCGCGGGAGATCGTGCTGACCTCGGGCGCGACGGAGAGCAACAACATCGCGATCAAGGGCGCGGCGCGGTTCGCCGCGGCGCAGGGCGATCCGCGCCGGCGCGTGGTGACGGTCGCGACCGAGCACAAATGCGTGCTGGAATCGGTGGGCGATCTCGCCGCCGAGGGGTTCGAGCCGGTGATCCTGCCGGTTGGCGCCGACGGGCTGCTCGACCCGGGCGCGCTGCGGGACGCGCTGGCGGTGCCGACGCTGCTGGTCAGCGTGATGGCGGTGAACAACGAGACCGGGGTGGTGCAGGACCTGGCCGGGCTCGCCGCCATCGCCAAGGCGGGCGGCGCGCTGTTCCACACCGATGCGGCGCAGGGCTTCGGCAAGATCGCGATCGACGTCAACGCGATGCGGATCGACCTGCTTTCGGTCTCCGGCCACAAGATCTACGGGCCCAAGGGGGTCGGCGCGCTGTATGTGCGGCGGCGGCCGCGGGTGCGGCTGGTGCCGCTGTTCTCGGGCGGCGGGCAGGAGCGCGGGCTGCGCTCGGGCACGCTGCCGGCGCCGCTGATCGTGGGGCTGGGCGAGGCGGCGCGGATCGCGCGGGCGGAGATGGCGGACGACTCGGCGCGCATCGCCGGGCTGCGCGACCTGCTGCTGGCGCGGCTGGAAGCCGGGCTGCCGGGGCTGGCGGTGAATGCCAGCCGCGACCGGCGCATTCCCGGCAACCTGAACCTGACCTTCCCGGCGGCATCGGCGCAGGACATGCTGAAGGCGATGCCGGAGTTGTGCGTCTCCACCGGCTCGGCCTGCACCTCGGCGGAGATCGAGCCGAGCCATGTGCTGCGCGCCATCGGCCTGTCGGAGGACGCGGCGGGCCGCACCTTGCGCATCGGGATCGGACGCTTTACGTCCGCCGCCGAGATCGAGACCGCCGCCGCCATGCTGGTCGCAGCGCACGCGGCCGCCACCGGAAGCTGACCCATGCCCAAGATGACGTTCATCGAGCGCGACGGCACGCGCCGCGAGGTCGACGCGCCCAACGGGCTGTCGGTGCTGGAGATCGCGCACCGCCACGGGGTGGACATCGAGGGCGCCTGCGAGGGTTCGCTGGCCTGCTCGACCTGCCACGTGATCGTGGACGCGGCGTGGTTCGCGAAGCTGGCGCGCCCGACCGAGGACGAGGAGGACATGCTCGACCTCGCCTTCGGGCTGGAGAAGACGTCGCGCCTGGGCTGCCAGATCGTGATGAGCGACGCGCTGGACGGGCTGGTGGTGAAGCTGCCGGCCAGCGTCCGCAACATGATGGGATAGGCGCTGTGTGGCGGGCCGGATCAGCCGGCAGGCACCGGCGCCTGCCATCGGCGGGAAGCTGATGCGCGTCCTGGTCGCCATGTCCGGCGGCGTGGACAGCAGCACGGTCGCCGGGCTGCTGGCCGAGGCCGGGCACGAGGTGATCGGCGTCACGCTGCAGCTGTACGACCATGGCGCCGCGGTGGGGCGCAAGGGGGCGTGCTGCGCCGGGCAGGACATCCATGACGCGCGCCGCGTGGCCGACCATCTGGGCATCGCGCACTACGTGATCGACGCCGAGGCGCGGTTCCGCGACGCGGTGATGCGGGACTTCGCCGACAGCTACGCCGCCGGCGAGACGCCGGTGCCCTGCGTGCGCTGCAACCAGACGGTGAAGTTCACCGACCTGGTCCGGCTGGCCGACGACCTCGGCGCGGAGCGGCTGGCCACCGGGCACTACGTGCGGCGGGTGGAGGGGCCGGCGGGGACCGAGCTGCACCGGGCGGCCGACCCGGCGCGGGACCAGAGCTGGTTCCTGTTCGCGACCACGCAGGCGCAGCTCGACCGCAGCCTGTTCCCGCTCGGCGGCATGCCGGACAAGGCGGCGGTGCGGGCGGAGGCGGCGCGGCTGGGCATCGCGGTGGCGGCCAAGCCGGACAGCCAGGACATCTGCTTCGTTCCTGCCGGCTCCTACGCCGACGTGGTGGCGAAGCTGCGCCCGGATGCCGCCGCCCCGGGGGAGATCGTGGACCTGGCGGGCCAGGTGGTGGGGCGGCATGACGGGGTCGCGCGCTATACGGTGGGGCAG
>JBGAIK010000090.1:0-16607 GCA_044225615.1 Acetobacteraceae bacterium
AGCACCTTGCGGATCTTGTCCTCGGGCATTTCCATCTTTTGCGCCAGTTCTTCCGGCGTCGGCTCGCGGCCCATTTCCTGCAGCATCGCGCGCGAGATGCGGTTGAGCTTGTTGATCGTCTCGATCATGTGCACCGGGATGCGGATGGTGCGCGCCTGGTCGGCGATCGAGCGGGTGATCGCCTGGCGGATCCACCAGGTCGCGTAGGTGCTGAACTTGTAGCCGCGGCGGTACTCGAACTTGTCCACCGCCTTCATCAGCCCGATGTTGCCCTCCTGGATCAGATCCAGGAACTGCAGGCCACGATTGGTGTATTTCTTGGCGATCGAGATCACCAGCCGCAGGTTCGCCTCGATCATCTCCTTCTTCGCCCGCGCGCTGTCGCGCTCGCCGCGGCTCACGGTCATGTACACGCGGCGGAACTCGGCGATCGGCAGGCCGGCATCGGTGGCAACCGTGGCGATCTGGCCGCGCACCTTGCCGATATCCTCGGGATGCCGGGTGGAGAAGGTCTTCCACGACTTGCCAGGCAGCTTGCCGATGCGCTCGATCCAGTTGGGGTCGAGCTCGTGGCCGCGATAATGGTTCAGGAAGTCGTCGCGCTGCACCTTGCAGCCCTCGGCCATGCGCAGCAGCTGGCCCTCCATGCCGGTCAGGCGCTGGTTGAGCAGCTTGAGCTGGGTCACCAGCTCCTCGATGCGGTTGTTGTGCAGCTGCACCTGCTGCACCTTGGCCACCAGCTCCTCGCGCTGCTTGTCGTAGCTCTTCTCGCTGCGCGCGTTGACCTCCTCGCCGGAGGTCATGCTGGCCAGGCGCTTCTCCTGCATCCGGTGCAGCTTCTTGTACAGCGCCTCGATTTCCTCGAAGGTGGCCAGCACCTCGGGCTTCAGCTTCTCCTCCAGGGCCGAGAGCGACAGGCCGCTGCCCTCGCCCTCCTCCTCGTCGTCGTCGCCGCCCGCCGGCGCCTCCTCGAAGGCGGCCGGCGCCTCCACCACCTCCGCGCCGTCGCCGGCGGAGGCCGGCCCGCCCTGGGTCGCCTCCAGATCGATGATGTCGCGCAACAGCATGCGCCCGGCCTTCAGCGCGTCATGCCAGGCGATGATGGCGCGGAAGGTCAGCGGGCTCTCGCACAGCCCGCCGATCATCATGTCGCGCCCGGCCTCGATGCGCTTGGCAATCGCGATCTCGCCCTCGCGCGAGAGCAGCTCCACGCTGCCCATCTCGCGCAGGTACATGCGCACCGGATCGTCGGTACGGCCCAGGCTCTCGGCATCGACGTTGCCGGCCTGCTCCTCCTCCTCCTCGGCCTTCTCGGCCTTCACGACGGGGGCCTCGCCGTCCTCGCCCTCCTCGCCCTCCACCACCTGGATGCCCATCTCGGACAGCCCGGCCATCACGTCCTCGATCTGCTCGGACGAATTCTGGTCGGGCGGCAGCACCGCGTTGAGCTCGTCGAAGGTGATGTAGCCACGCTCCTTGCTCTTGGCGATCAGCCGCTTGACCGCGGCCGACTGGCTGTCGAGCAGGGTGGTGTCGGCATCCTGGTCGGGGGCTGCGGCGTCCTGGGTCACGGCGGGCTTGGTTGCCATAGATCAACAAACTCCAGAAATGAGTGCCGCTCGTCTGCCGGGACGGCTCACGCTTCGCCCGCCTCGCCCCGGCGCAGCGCGTTGCGCGCTTCCACCAGGGTGACAAGGCGGCGCTGCAGGGCCGCATCCGTCCGCTCGCCGAGGTCGCGCTGGGCCGCGGCGACCTCCTCGTCCAGCCCGACCGGGTTCATCAGTCCAAAGAAATGCCACCAGCCCGCCTCGGCTTCCGCCGGCATGGCATCGGGGGAGGCGCAGCCTGCCAGCGGTGCGGGAACCGCCGAAAGGGCCTGCGCAGCCTCTGCCGCCAAACCAACCGACGTCAGGTGGGTCATCAGGGTGGCGGAGTCAAGCGCCACGGCCGCCGAGCCCCACGCAAGAATCTCATGCCGCAGCCGATCGTGCGGTTCTGGCAACACCACGGCCCCGAACGCCTCCTCCACGTCGTGCAGCAGACCCGGATGGCGCAGCAGGATCGCCACCAGATGGCGGGCGCGCTCGGCCGCCGCGCCAGCCCCGGGAACCGGGCGCTGGAAGACCGGCGGCGGCTTCGCCATCCCGCCGCGCCCGCCGCCGCGCACCGGAACCGGTCGCGCGGCATGGAAGCGGTCCAGCAGCAGCCTGCGGTATTCCGCGGCCAGCCCCTTGTCGGCAATGCGGTTCGCGGTCTCCACCAGCCGGGCGCGGAACGCCGCGCGCTGCTCGGGCGTCGCCACCGACACGCCCTCGCGCAGCAGGTCGTACAGCGCCGCCCCGATCGGCCGGGCCGCGTCCAGCACCGCGGCGAAGGCGGCTGGGCCGCCGCGGCGCAGCAGGCTGTCCGGGTCCTCGCCCGCCGGCAGCACCGCCAGGCGCAGGCTCCGCGCCGGCGTCAGCTGCGGCAGCGCCAGCTCCACCGCGCGCATCGCCGCCCGCCCGCCCGCCGCGTCGCCGTCGAAGCACAGCACCGGCATCGGCGACAGCCGCCACAGCTCCTCCAGCTGCTCCTCGGTCAGCGCCGTGCCCAGCGGCGCCACCGCGCCCCCGAAGCCCGCCTGGTGCAGCGCGATCACGTCCATGTAGCCCTCGACCACCACCACCTGGCCGCCGGCGCGCACACCCTCGCGCGCCATGTCGAGCGCGAACAGCGTCCGCCGCTTGGAGAACAGCTCGGTCTCCGGGCCGTTGACGTATTTGGGCTGCCCGTCGCCCATGATGCGGCCGCCGAAGCTGATGGTGCGGCCGCGCCGGTCGCGGATCGGGAACATCACCCGGTTGAAGAACAGCTCGCGCGCCGGCCGCCCCTCCTCCGCCGCGCGCAGCAGGCCGGAGGCGGCGAGCACGCCTGGCTCCACCCCCTCCTTCTCCAGCTCCGCCACCAACGAGCCGCGGCCCTCCCCCGACCAGCCCAGGCCGAACCGCGCGATCGTCGGCTCCGACAGCGCGCGGCCGCGCAGATAGGCCAGCGCCGCCGCCCCTTCCGGGGCGCGCAGCTTGCGCTGGTAGATCGCCGCCGCCGCCTCCAGCACGCCGTGCAGGTCGAGCCGCCGGCGCTCGGCCGCCGCCGCCGCCGGAGTCGGCTTCGGCACGTCGAGCCCGGCCTCGGCGGCGAGCTGCTCCACCGCGTCGGGAAACGTCATCCCCTGGCTCTGCATCACGAAGCTCACCGCGTCGCCATGGGCGCCGCAGCCGAAGCAGTGGAAATGGTCGTCATACACGTAGAAGCTCGGCGTCTTCTCGCCGTGGAACGGGCAGCACCCCTTCCAGTTGCGGCCCGACCTGGCCAGCCGCACGCGCCGCCCGATCACCGCCGCGATCGGCGTGCGCGCCCTCAGCTCATCGAGGAACCCCGGCGGCAGCGCCATGGCTACATCGCCAGCCGCGCCTTCACGATCGGCCCGGCCCTGGACATGTCGAGCGCAGCCGCATGCTTCGCCCTGAGCGCCGCCATCACCTTGCCCATGTCCTTGATCCCCTGCGCCCCGGTCTCGGCGATGGCCGCGATCACCGCCTCGGAGATGCCGGCCTCGTCCATCTGGGCGGGCAGGAACTCCTCGATCACCGCGATCTCGGCCTCCTCCTTGGCGGCGAGCTCCGGCCGGTTGCCCTGGCGATACAGCTCCACGCTCTCGCGCCGCGACTTCACCATGCCGCGCATCATGGAAACGATCTCCTCGTCCGGCACCTTGTCCACGCCCTTTGGCCGGGCCGCGATGTCGGTGTCCTTGAGCTTGGCGGTGATCATGCGAATGGCCGAGGTGCGCGCCGCATCCTTGGCCAGCATGGCCTCCTTCAGTTTCGCGGTGAAATCCTCTCGCAGCGCCATCGTCATCCTCCGGTCAAAAAAGTCCCTCTATATATAGGCAACCGCCCGACAGGCGACACAGCCCTGCCGCGACGGAATTTCCCACCCGCACTCATCGACGTTGCGTTGGGAAATTTCTTCCCATATGAAGCCCATCATGAACGCAGACGAGATCATCGACCGGCTGGGCGGCCCGGATGCGGCAGCCAGGCTGCTGGATGTCGGCACCGAGGCGGTGCGCAAATGGCGCCAGAACCGCGCCATCCCCAGCCGCCACTGGCCCGCCATCGCCGCCGCCACCGGCCTCTCGCTCGATGCGCTGGCCGGCGCCCCCGCCAAGGAGACCCTGATGAACGCCACCGACATCCCGGAGGGCGCCACCGCCGCCCTCGTCCTGGCCGATGGATCGGTGCACTGGGGAAGCGGCTTCGGCGCCCACACCGCCGCCAACCCGGTCGGCGAGGTCTGCTTCAACACGGGCATGACCGGCTACCAGGAAACCCTGACCGACCCATCCTATGCCGGCCAGATCATCACCTTCACCTTCCCCCATATCGGCAATGTCGGCACCAACGTCGAGGACATCGAGGCGCAGACCATCGCCGCCCGCGGCCTGGTGGTGAAGCTCGACGTCACCGAGCCCTCCAGCTGGCGCGCCCACCAGCACCTCCATGCCTGGCTGCTCGCCCAGGGCGTCACCGGCATCGCCGGCGTCGACACCCGTGCCCTCACCGCCCGCATCCGCGACGGCGGGGCGCCGACCGGCGTGCTCGCCTTCCCCGCCGACGGCCGCTTCGATCTGCCGGCGCTGGTCGCCCAGGCCCAGTCCTGGCCCGGCCTGGAAGGCATGGACCTCGCGAAGGACGTCTCCTGCACCCAGTCCTACAACTGGGACGAGACCGAATGGGCCTGGCCCGCCGGCTTCGGCCGGCAGCAGGCGCCGAAGCACCATGTCGTCGCCGTCGACTATGGCGCCAAGCGCAACATCCTGCGCTGCCTGGCCGCCGCCGGCTTCAAGGTCACGGTGGTCCCCGCCACCGCCACCGCCGAGGACATCCTGCGCCACAATCCGGACGGCGTGTTCCTCTCCAACGGCCCCGGCGACCCCGCCGCCACCGGCGCCTATGCCGTCCCCGCCATCCAGGGCGTGCTCGCCGCCGGCAAGCCGGTCTTCGGCATCTGCCTCGGCCACCAGATGCTCGCCATCGCCCTGGGTGCCAAGACCTACAAGCTCGACCGCGGCCACCGCGGCGCCAACCAGCCGGTCCAGGACCTGACCACCGGCAAGGTCGAGATCACCAGCCAGAACCACGGCTTCGCGGTGGACGAGGCGACCCTGCCCGAAGGCGTCAGCGTCACCCACAAGAGCCTGTTCGACGGCAGCAACGAGGGCATCGCGTGCCCCGACAGGCGCTGCTTCAGCGTGCAGTACCATCCCGAGGCCAGCCCTGGCCCGAGCGACAGCCACTACCTGTTCCGCCGCTTCGCCGCGCTGATCGAAAGCCTATAGCTACTGGGCATATCCACTTTCCCCTATTCGTTGAGTTGATCGAACGTGCCAGGGTGCGTGACCGGGCGCGAGGGGTTGCTGGAGCAGGGCCGCATCGCTTGAGCGGGCGCGCCGCGGCCGGCCGGCCAAGAGCTTCATCGCCGTCGGGCTGCGCGGCGTCGGCAAGACCGTGCTGCTCAACCGCCTGCGCCAGACCGCCGGGGAAGCCGGCTACCGATCGCTGATGATCGGCCGCGCCGTTGCCGGTGCTGCTGGTGCCCCTATCTGCGCAGCCTGCTGCTGGAGCCGATTTCCACGCAGGGAAGCAGGCCTGGTGCCTGAAGCGCTCGTCTCCCCTGCTGAAATCGCCGAAATGGAACTCGCGCTCGACGTCGAGCCCGACAGGGCGTTGCCGACAGCGGCGACATCGAGAGCGACCTGCCCGACCTCATGCTCGCCGTCGCCTGCGCCGCTGCCGCGAGACCGCGGTCGCCCTGCTGGTGGACGAGATCCAGTATATCGCCGAGCGCGACATGAGCGCGCTGATCGTGAGCCTGCACAAGGTCGCCCAGGCCAACCTGCTGCTGCTGATGATCGCGGCCGGCCTGCCGCAGGTGGTGGGCCTGTCGTCGCGCCGAGCGGCTGTTCGACTTCCCCTCGATCCAGCCGCTCGACCCTGCCGATGCGGCACGTGCCATCGCCGTCCCGGTGCAGCAGGAAGGCATGGCATCGTGCCCGACGCGGTGGATGAGATTGTCCTCCATTTCCTCCAGGAATGGGGACCACATGGAACGCCGCGCCGGCTCGCCGATCGTGGATCACGGCCAGGCCTGCCATGCAGCTCGACGCCAGCTTCTTGTGGCGACCGGCTGACCGGCCGGGAGAAGGCTATCTGCGCGCCATGGCGGGCTAATGCCGCTGCGTCCGGCGACGTCGCCGAGCTGCTCGGCATCAAGGTCCAGGCCGCCGGCCGCTGCGCGCCGGGCTGATCGACAAGGGCATGGTCTACACCTCGCCCATGGCGAAATCGCCTTCACCGCCTGTTGGCATGCGCCGCCACCTATGCCGGCACCCGCCTCGTCGCCCATGATCGCCCGCACCACCCCGCCGCCCCAATCGCGGCCGACACCGCCGAGAAGCATCGCCATCGCCATCGCAAGGCCGCAACCCCGTCCGACGCGCGCCCGCTCCGCCGAAAACCTGATCCGGCCCCATCCGCCTCGAACTCCAACGCCCTCCACCGCCATGAGCCACCCGTCCGGCGAAACCGGCGTCGCCTGGAGACCGACCATGCCAAGCGCACCGACCTGTCCTCCATCATGATCATCGGCGCCGGCCCCATCGTCATCGGCCGACGTCATCGACCGGCCTGCAAGGCCTGCGCGCCGAGGGCTACCGCGTCATCCTGGTCAACTCCAACCCGGCGATCATGACCGACCCGGGCCTGGATGTCGAGCCGATCGGAAATGGTCGAGAAGATCATCGCCAAGGAGAAGCCCGACGCCATCGCCACCATGGGCGGCCAACACACGGCGATGACCCTGGCGAAAACCGGCGTGCTGGAGAAGCACGGCGTCGAGCTGATGGCGCCAAGGCCGACGTCATCGACCGCGCCGAGGACCGGCTGCTTCCGCGACGCGATGGACGAGATCGGCATCGAAAGCCTGGAAAAGCGCGCCCGCAACGGCACCGGCGGCCTCGCTCCATCGCCGCCGTGATCCGCCCCCGCTTCACCCTCGGAGGCACCGGCGGCGGCATCGCCTACAACCGCGAGGAGCAGATCGTCCAGGGCGGCCTCGACGCCTCGCCGACCTCCGAGGTCCTGGTCGAGGAAAGCGTGCTCGGCTGGAAGGAATACGAGATGGAGGTATCCGCGACCGCGCGGACAACTGCATCATCATCTGCTCGATCGAGAACGTGGACCCGATGGGCATCCATACCGGCGATCTGGTCACCGTCGCCCCGGCGCTGACGCTGACCGACAAGGAATACAGCGCATGCGCGATGCCTCGATCGCCTGCCTGCGCAAGATCGGCGTCGACACCGGCGGCTCCAACGTCCAGTTCGTTGGGTCAACCTGGCCGACGGGCGCATGGTCGTCATCGAGATGAACCCGCGCGTCTCCCGCCTCGGCGCTCGCTCCAAGGCGACCGGCTATTTCCATCGCCAAGGTCGCCGCCAGCTCGCCATCGGCTACACGCTCGACGAGCTCGCCAACGACATCACCCGCGAGACGCCCGCGAGCTTCGAGCCCACCATCGACTACGTGGTGGTCAAGATCCCGCGCTTCACCTTCGAGCCGCCCGGCGACGGCCCTGCTCACGACCAGCATGAAGTCGGTCGGCGAGGCCATGGCCATCGGCCGCAGCTTCGCCGAGGCGCTGCAGAAGGGCCTGCGCAGCATGGAAACCGGCTATTCGGGCCTCGACCTGATCGAGCCGCCCGGGGCCGCCACGACCACCGCGGCCCTCCGCAGCCGGCCGGACCGCATCGTCATGGCCGCCCAGGCGCTCCGCGCCGGCCTCACGGTCGAGGAAATCCACGAGACCTCGAAGTTCGACCCCTGGTTCCTGCGCGAGCTGGAACGCATCATCGCCGCCGAGCGCGAGGTCGCGGCGGGCGGCCTGCCGCAGACCGCCGGCCGCCTGCGCCGCCTGAAGGCGCTCGGCTTCTCCGACCGCCAGCTCGCCACGCTCACCAGCCAGACCGAGGCCCAGGTCGCGGCGCCCCGCCTCAAGCTCGGCGTCGTCCCGGTCTACAAGCGCATCGACACCTGCGCCGCCGAATTCCGCGCCACCACGCCGTATATGTATTCGACCTACGAGACCCCGTCTTACGGCCAAACACAGGCCGAGTGCGAAGCCGATCCGAGCGACGCCAAGAAGGTCATCATCCTCGGCGGCGGCCCCAACCGCATCGGCCAGGGCATCGAGTTCGACTATTGCTGCGTCCACGCCGCCTACGCGCTGAAGGAGGCCGGCTTCGAGACCATCATGGTCAACTGCAACCCCGAAACCGTCAGCACCGACTACGACACCTCCGACCGGCTGTATTTCGAGCCGCTGACGGCCGAGGACGTCATCTCCCTGATCCGCCGCGAACAGCAGAACGGCACCCTGCTCGGCTGCATCGTGCAGTATGGCGGCCAGACCCCGCTCAAGCTCTCCCAGGCGCTGGCCAAGGCCGATATCCCGATCCTCGGCACCTCCGCCGACGCGATCGACGTCGCCGAGGATCGCGAGCGCTTCCAGAAGCTCCTCTTCGGCCTCGGCCTGCGCCAGCCCGAGAACGGCACCGCCCGCTCCGCCGAGGAGGCCGAAGCCATCACCGAGCGCATCGGCTACCCGGTCGTCATCCGCCCCAGCTACGTGCTCGGCGGCCGCGCCATGGAGATCGTGCACGACCGCAACGGCCTCCACCGCTACATGCGCGAGGCCGTACGCGTCTCCGGCGACAACCCGGTGTTGATCGACCGCTACCTCAACGACGCGATCGAGGTCGACGTCGACTGCATCGCCGACGGCGAGACCGTCTACGTCGCCGGCGTCATGGAGCACATCGAGGAAGCGGGCATCCATTCCGGCGACTCCGCCTGCGCCCTGCCGCCCTACACGCTCTCGCCGGCCACCGTCACCGAGCTGAAAGCCGAAACGGAAGCCATGGCCAAGGCGCTCGGCGTCGTCGGCCTGATGAACGTGCAGTACGCGATCAAGGACAACGAGATCTTCGTTCTCGAAGTGAACCCCCGCGCCTCCCGCACCGTCCCGTTCGTCGCCAAGGCCACCGGCGTCCCCGTCGCCAAGATCGGCGCCCGGGTCATGGCCGGCGCCCGCCTCTCGGAGTTCCGCCTCGACAACCAGGCCATCGCCCCTCACGTCGCGGTGAAGGAGGCGGTATTCCCCTTCGCCCGCTTCCCCAACGTGGACACCATCCTCGGCCCCGAAATGAAATCCACCGGCGAGGTCATGGGCCTCGATGCCAGCTTCGAGCGTGCCTTCGCCAAGAGCCAGCTCGGCGCCGGCGTCAAGCTGCCGATGGAAGGCTGCGTCTTCCTCTCGGTGCGCGATTCCGATAAGGCCGCCACGGTCGCCGTCGCCCGCCGCCTGGTCGAGATGGGCTTCTCCATCCTGGCCACCCGCGGCACCGCAGCGCGGCTGAAGGAGGCCGGGATCTCGGTGCGCACCACCAACAAGGTCCTGGAAGGCCGGCCCCACTGCGTCGATGCCATCCGCTCGGGCGAGATCCAGATGGTCATCAACACCGCCTCGGGCGCGCAGACCGTGGCCGACAGCTTCGACATCCGCCGCAGCGCCCTCACCCACGGCGTGCCGCACTACACCACCATCGCCGGCGCCCGCGCCGCGGCCCATGCCATTGCGGCGATGAAGTCCGGCGGGCTTGAAGTTGCGCCGCTGCAAGCGTATTTTCGCGGGTCATACTGAGACTTTGCCGCGGCAGGGCCTTGCAGGCCTCGCCGCGGCGCTCATGTGTCGGCCGTGCGTATGGCCCGGACCGTATGATCCCCGGGCCCGAGTCGTTCAACCCGTCCTGCCACCCGTTCTGCTTGCGAGGTTCACGCCGTGCAGAAGTTCCCGATGACCGCACCTGGCCTGCAAAGGTTGGAGGAGGAGCTGCGTACGCTGAAAAGCGTCGAGCGCCCCGCGGTCATCCGCGCCATCGCCGAGGCGCGCAGCCATGGCGACCTGTCCGAAAACGCCGAATACCACGCCGCGCGCGAGCGCCAGTCCTTCATCGAAGGCCGCATCGCCGAGCTGGAGGAGATCGTCTCCGCCGTCGAGGTCATCGACCCCTCGCAGCTCTCGGGCGAGCACGTGAAGTTCGGCGCCCACGTCAAGGTGGTCGACGAGGAGACCGACCGCGAAATGACCTACCAGATCGTCGGCGTCCACGAGGCCGACATCAAGGCCGCCCGCCTCTCCGTCTCCTCGCCGCTGGCCAAGGCGCTGATCGGCAAGCGCGTCGGCGACAGCATCTCGGTCCCCGCCCCGGGCGGCGACCGCAGCTACGAAATCCTCTCCGTCAAGTACATCTGACCGCCATGCTGACCCTTGCGGACATCCGCGCCGCCCAGGCGCGGATCGCCGGGCGCGTCCTGCGCACGCCCGCCATCCACAGCCCCGGCATCTCGCGCGCCGCCGGCTGCGACGTCACCCTCAAGCTGGAAAACCTGCAGGCCACCGGCGCCTTCAAGGAGCGCGGCGCCGCCAACCGCCTCGCCCTGCTCTCCGAGGCCGAGCGGCGCGCCGGCGTCATCGCCGTCTCCGCCGGCAACCACGCCCAGGCCGTCGCCCGCCACGCCCAGCTGCTCGGCATACAAGCCACCATCGTGATGCCGCAGTTCACCCCCTCCACCAAGGTCACCCGCACCGCCAGCTGGGGCGCCCGCGTCGTGCTGCACGGCGAGATGCTGGCCGACGCCGCCGCCCACGCCCACAGGCTCGCCGCCGACGAAGGCCTGGTCTTCATCCACCCCTACGACGATCTCGGCGTCATGGCCGGCCAGGGCACGCTGGCGGTGGAACTGCTCGAAGACGCGCCCGAGCTCGACACGCTGGTCATCCCGGTCGGCGGCGGCGGCATGATCGCCGGCTGCGCCGCGGCCGCCACCGCGCTCAAGCCCGGCATCGAGGTGATCGGCGTCGAGGTCGCCGCCTACGCCGCCCTCGCCCAGCGCCTCGCCGGCCAGCCGGTCCAGGTCGGCGGCGCCACCATCGCCGAGGGCATCGCCGTGCGCGACATCGGCGAGCTGCCCTTCCAGGTCATCCGCGCCCATGTCGCCGACGTCCTCGTCGTGCCCGAGCGCGCGATCGAGGAAGCCATCGCGCTCCTCGTCGAAGGTGCCAAGGTCGTCGCCGAAGGCGCCGGTGCCGCCGGCATCGCCGCCCTCCTCGCCTTCCCCGACCGCTTCGCCGGCCGCCGCGTCGGCGTCCCCGTCTGCGGCGGCAACATCGACGCCCGCGTGCTCGCCAACGTCATGATGCGCAACCTGCTGCGCGACGGCCGCGTGCTCCGCCTGGTCTTCGAGATCCCCGACCGCCCCGGCGTGCTCGCCGACATCGCCGGCCGCATCGGCAGCGCCGGCGGCAACATCATCGAGGTCTCGCACCACCGCCTGTTCTCGTCGCCCAGCGTCCAGGCCGCCCAGCTGGAAGTCATGTTCGAGGCCCGCGACCGCGAGCACGGCCAGGAAATCGTGGAAACCCTGGAACGGACCTACGCCGTCCCTACGCCGCCATCGACGGCGATTTGCTGTGCTCCGGGTCGCAAATCACCGCCGGGCGGCGGAAACTCGTCAGAGCGCCCCTGAGACCGTCCCGCCCCGCCTCACGTCACCTGCGCTGCGAGCGCGGCGAGGTGCCAGGACGTATCCCCCCACAGATGCTCGAACGTCATCACGCGCCGGAAATAGTGGCCGACGGCGTATTCCTCGGTCATGCCGATGCCGCCATGCATCTGGATGGCGGACTGGCTGACCTTGCGGGCGGACTGGCCGCTGACGCCGACCTTGGCCATCGCGACGTGGCGGGCGCGCTGGCGGCGTCGGGTTCGTCCACCATCATGGCGGCGAGCATGGTCATGCTGCGCCCCTGCTCCATCGCCACCAGCATGTCGGCGGCCATGTGCTGCATGATCTGGTTCTGGCCGATCGGCTTGCCGAATTGCTGCCGCGTCTTGAGGTAGTCGAGCGTCATCGCATACATCGCCTCCATCGCGCCGACCGCCTCGCCGGCCATGGCGGCGATGCCGGCCTCGGTCACGCGGCGGATGACCGGCAGGGCGGCATCGCCGGGGCCGAGCGGCTCGGCGGGCGTGGCCGAGAGCGAGAGCTCGGCGGCACGGGTGCCGTCGCGCAGCGTGTAGCCGCGGCGGGCGAGGCCCCTGGCGTTGGCGTCCACCAGGAATAGCGAGAGGCCCGCTTCGTCGCGGCGGGCGCCGGCCGTGCGCGCGCTGACAATCAGGCGGTCGGCGCAGTCGCCATGCAGAACCACGGACTTGGCGCCCTCGATCGTCCAGCCGGCGCCGTTCCGCGTCGCGGTGGTGATAACGTCGGCAAGATCGTAGCGGGCCTGCTGCTCGCCATGGGCGAAGGCAAGCTTCACCTGGCCGGCGGCGACCGCCGGGAGCAGGGCCGATTTCTGGGCGGGCGAGCCGGCGAGCTTCAGGGCGGTGGCGCCCAGGACGACGGTGGCGAGATAGGGTTCGAGGGCGAGCACGCGGCCGAACTGCTCCATCACCAGCATCACGTCCACCGGGCCGCCGCCGAAGCCGCCGTGCTCCTCGGCGATCGGCAGGCCGAGCAGGCCGAGCTCGGCGTATTGGGCCCAGAGCTTCGCGCTCCAGCCGGCGGGCTCGGCCATGTAGCCGCGGCGGGTGGCGAACCCGTAGCTGTCGGCGAGGAGGCGGGCGACGCTGTCGGTCAGCAGGCGCTGGTCTTCGGAAAGTTCGAAATCCATGTCGGTGGTCCTGAAGGGGGCGGCGTGTCGTCTCGGGCTACAGCCCGAGCACGGCCTTGGTGAGGATGTTCTTCTGGATTTCGTTGGTGCCGCCGTAGATCGAGGCGGCGCGCAGGAACAAATAGGGGCCGGCCAGCGGCGGCGCCCAGTCCGGGCCGAGCGGCGGATCGTTGGTCATCGCGGCAAGCTCCTTGGCCCAGCCGACCATGCCCAGCGGCCCGCCGGCGTCCATGACCAGCTCCGTGGTGGCCTGCTGCAGCTCGGTGCCCTTGATCTTCAGGATGGAGGAGAACGGATCGGGCTTGCCGGCTTCCTTGGCCTTCGCCGAGACGACGCGGAGCTGGGTGAGCTCGAGCGCCTTGATGTCCACCTCGATCTGGGCAACGCGGGTGCGGAAGCCTTCGTCCTCGATCAGCGGCCTGCCGTGCTGCATGACCTCGCGGGCGAGGTCCCTGGCGTAGTCGAGCCGCTCCTTGGACTTGCCGAGGCGCGCGATGCCGGTGCGTTCGTTGCCAAGCAGGAATTTGGCCACGTCCCAGCCGCGATTCTCCTCGTAGATGCGGTTGGCCACGGGAACGCGGACGTCGTCGAAGAACACCTCGTTAAGATGGTGGCTGCCGTCGATGGAGATGATGGGGCGGACGGTGATGCCGGGGGTCTTCATGTCCACGAGCAGGAAGGAAATACCCTCCTGGCGCTTCTTCGCGTGCGGGTCGGTGCGGACCAGCACGAAGCACCAGTCGGCGTGGTGGGCGGTCGAGGTCCAGATCTTCTGGCCGTTCACCACGTAGTCGTCGCCGTCGCGCACGGCGGCGGTCTTCAGGGAGGCGAGGTCGGAGCCGGCGCCGGGTTCGGAGAAGCCCTGGCACCACCAGTCGTCGAGGTTGGCGGCGCGGGGGAGGAAGTGGCGCTTCTGCTCGTCGGTCGCGAACTGCATCAGCACCGGCCCGATCATGGTGATGTTGAAGCCGAGCAGTTCGGGGGCGTGGCCGATCAGGTTCTCCTCGAGGAAGATCATGCGCTGAACCGGGGACCAGCCGGGGCCGCCCCATTCGCGCGGCCAGGAATACGCGGCCCAGCCCTTGCGGTTGAGGATGCGCTGCCAGGCGATGGTGTCTTCCTTGCGGGCGGAATAGCCCAGGCGCAGGCGTTCCTTGATGTCGCGCGGAAGATTGTCGGCGATGAAGGCGCGGACTTCCTCGCGGAAGGCGGCTTCCTCGGGGGTGAAGCGCAGGTCCATGGCGGTCCCTCCGTTCTGCTTTACCGGCCAGTATGTTGGGTTGCCCGGGGGCAGGCAAGCGCGGCAGGATGGCAGGATGAGCGCCACCGACGACAATTTCTTTTCCGTCATGACCATCGCACCGCTGGACGTGTCGGCGACGACGGCCGAGACGGTGGCGCTCGAACGCTGGGGCATCGCCGGGCGGGCGCGGGCGCTGACCGGCGAGCGGGATCGCAATTTCCACCTGCGGGCGGCGGACGGGCGCGAGTTCGTGCTGAAATTCGCCAATCCGGTCGAGGATCCGGAGGTGACCGACATGCAGATCCGGGCGCTGGCGCGGATCGCGGAAAGAGACCCTGAACTGGCGGTGCCGCGGCTGGTGCCCCTCCCGGACGGGGCGGCGGAGACGCCGGTGGCGCATCCGAGCGGGGCGGTGCAGCGGGTGCGGCTGCTGTCGTGGCTGCCGGGGGCGTCGCTGGGCGGGTCGCGGCGGAATGCGGCGCAGCGGGTGGCGTGCGGCGATGCGCTGGCGCGGGTCGAGATCGCGCTCGACGGGTTCACCCATCCGGCGAAGGACCAGGCGCTGATCTGGGACCTGCAGCATGCGTTGCGGCTGCGGGACGTGGCGCATGCGCTGGCGCACCATGCGCGGGGGCATGATGCGCTGCTGGGCCTGCTGGACGATTTCGAGCGGCGGGTGACGCCGGCGCTGCCGCATCTGCGGCGGCAGGTGCTGCACAACGACATGAACAGCGGCAACACGCTGGTGGATGCCGACGACCATGGGCGGTTCGGCGGGCTGATCGATTTCGGCGACATGGTGGAGACCGCGGTGGCGATCGACGTGGCCACCGCGCTGCCGGCCATGCTGGGGCCGGACATGTCCGCCGGGGACGCGTTCGGGCATTTCCTGCGCGGGTTCGTGGCACGGCGGCCGCTGCTGGCCGACGAGGTCGCGCTGCTGCCCCTGCTGACGGCGATGCGGCTGGCGATGTCGCTTGTGCTGCAGTCCTGGCACCGGCGCATCCAGCCGGACAATCCGCACTATGCCGATGTCACCGACGGCGAGATCGAGCGGCGGCTGGCACAGATCGCCGCGATCCTGGCGCCGGAGACGGCGGCGGCGATCGCGGCGGCCTGCCGCGGTTAGGCACGCCGGCGCCAGGCGGCCAGGAGTCGGGCGAGGGTGATCGCCGCGCCGATGGCGACAAGCGGCATGACCGGCAGCCGGTAGCGATAGATGACGTAGAAGACCATGTGGATCCCGGTATAGCCGGCGAGCAGCAGCCAGAGGCCGGTCTCGGCGCGCTGGCGTCGCCACAGGCCGGCGAGGGTCGGCAGGTGCAGAGCAGGCAGAGCAGCACATACTCGGCAGCCAGGCCTGGCGGATCAGCCGTTCCAGCGTGCTCGCGGGGATGCGGCCTTCATGGGCGGCGGCTCCCCGAAGGCGACGGCCTTGCGCAGGGCGAGGGGGATGGTGCGGCCCGGGTTGTCGAGGATGTAGCGGACGGCCTTCTGGCGCAGCATGGCGTCGAAGCGCTGCTCGCCGAGCTCCTCGCGGACGGTGTTCCAGGTCTGGCCGAACGCGCTTTCGTGCGGATCCTGGTAGTAGGGGGTGTCGTTGGTGGGGTTGTTGCCCACGAAGAGATTGACGCCGCCGTTGTTGTTGAGGGCATAGGCGCCGAAGAGCATGAGGTTGCGGGTCATCAGCGGCGCGGTGGTGACGAGGCCGGCGGCGAGGGCGATGGCGGCGAAGCGGGTCGTGCCGCGCCAGCCGCCGAGCGGGGCCCAGGCGAGGAAGAGCAGGCCGGGAAAGAAGCTGAAGGCGGCGTTGCCGACCATGCCGAGCAGGCCGCCGAGGGCGCCGAAACCAGGGCGGCGGCATCGGCCTGGCAGGGCGGTGCCGGTCCGCGACCAGGGCGAGCTGCGCCATGATCAGCGGGATCATCAGGTTCTCCTTGGCCGGATAGGCCGTGTAGGCGATCGCCTCGACATAGCCGGCGAGCAGCAGGCCGCCGAGCAGGCCGGCCATTGCGCTGCCGGTCAGCCGCGCGGCGACCTGGATCGTGAGCCACACCGACAGCACCGAGGAGCAGGTTGGTGGCCTTCACGGCGGCGATGCTGGCGCCCGCGAGCTTGAAGACGGCGGCCAGCATCAGCGGATAGCCGACGCTGGGCATCGCCGTGGCCGAGGGCGCCGGCGTGACCAGGCCGATCCCGGCGGCGAAGTCGTTCGCGATCGTCCAGTAGCCCAGGTAATCGCTTTCGAGCGGGGCGGGGATGGCGATGACGGCGGCCAGGCGGGCCGCGGCGGCAACGGCAAGAACCAGCGCGGCAACCACGCGCAGCCGATTGCCGCCGTCAACCTGAGTGCTTGCCATGGCGAAACCTGTTCGCTGGCCGCCGCCGCGCCGCAATGGCACTCTGGCGATACGGTCCAGGAGGACATGCCGGGTGCAGGATGGTCAGGCTAAGGTCATTGACGTGCCGCTGTGCGTCGACATGGACGGCACGCTGCTGCGCATCGACACGCTGCACGAGGCGGCACTGG
>JBGAIK010000091.1:0-17388 GCA_044225615.1 Acetobacteraceae bacterium
GGGGTTGGCCCGCGCCGCGGCCAGCGCCTCGTAATGGCGCGCCATGGCGGCATAGATCGGCGCGGCCGGCGCCGTCCCGAGGAAACCGGCGATCTCCTCCATCTCGGCCACCCAGCGATACGCCTTGTCGAACATGTCGGGGACCGAGCGGGCGAAATACTGCACCAGCCCCGGCTGGCTCGCTTCCAGCTCCGCCCTCAGCGCCGCCGCCGCGCCCGCACTGGCCGCCCCCAGCGCCATCGCGCTGCCCAGCGCCGTCAGCCCCTTGGTGATGCCGGCATAGCTCATCTTCAGCGCGGAAGCCGCGCCGATCCCACCCTCGATCGGCCGCAGGTCGATCCCCAGCGCGCCCAGCGGCAGCAGCGCCGCGGCGGCCTCGCCCGACGCATAGAGCCGCGGCCCCGGCCCGGTGGCCCCGGGCGGCCCGCCGATGATGCCGATATCGACGAAGCGCGGCCCCGGAATGGCCGCTTCAATCGCCTTCACCGTCTGCGGGCTCACCGCATTGCAGTCGGCATAGATCGCGTCGGCGCGCACCGCCGGCGCCAGCCGGCGCGCCAGGCCCAGCGCCTCCCCGGGCGGCAGGATCGACAGCACCAGATCCGCCCAGCCGGCCAGCGCCGCCTCGGTCGCGAACTGCCGCAGCCCCTCCGCCCGCTTCGCGCTGCCGGCGCCGCGGCCCTCCAGCGTCACCCCCACCTCGCCGCCGCGGTCGTGCAGCCGCCGCGCCACCGCCGCGCCCATCGCGCCCGGCGCCATGACGGCGATCTTCATCCTCAGAACCGGACCGAGAGGTTGATCGAGCCGAACTGATGCCAGCCGCCATGCTGGCCCTTGAACTGCTGGGACTGGATGACGTGGGTGTAGCTGAGCTTCACGCCGTAGAAGATCAGCGCCAGCCCGCCCTGCGCCTCGCCAACGAAGGCGTGCTTCTTCACGTTGGCGCTGCTGCGGAAGATCGTGCCGTCCAGCGTGATGTCATGCGCCACCGCCTGCCCGTCGATCCCGGCGAACACATACCAGGCGAACCCGCCGTCGCTGCGGAACACGTCGCCGCCCGACGGCGCCGGCCGCACGCGGGACTGGCCGAAATCGGCATCGAGCCCCTGCCCGATGCGCAGCGTCACGCCGGTCAGCGCGTAGATCTTCTGCGTGCCGGCCCCCGCCGTCAGCTCCGGCAGCGCCTCGGTCTCGAGCCCGAAGATGGTCCCGGTCTTGAGCCGGAAGATGCGGCTCGACGTCAGCTGGATCACCGGCTCGTCCTGGATCTGCGTCCGCCAGCCCTTGTTGCCGCCCTGGCCGATGATGTCGTGGAACCCGTTCTGCACCTGCTGGCCGAAGGCGGACGGCCCGATCACGCCCACGCCGACGCCGAAATAGCTGCGCGACGTCTCGGTGTCGGAGCTGATCCCGAACGTGCCCATCAGGATGCCGGCATAGGGCCGGTCCCCGGCCGGCGGCCGCGCCAGGTTGGTGGTGTAGGGCGTGTAGATCTGCTGCGTCAGGTCGAAGCTCCAGCGCCGCTGCCCCTCGCCCCACAGCTGCCCGGCAATGCCGTTCAGGAACTCGGGCAGCGCGTCGGAGCGCGAGGTGTAGCCCAGATGCAGCCCGTTCACGTAGTAGCGGTCGGTCACCTTGTTGGTGCTGATCGACGCGTTCTCGTCCTGCAGCGTCCACACGCCGGACGGATCGGGGGTCAGCGGCGCGGCGTTCACCGCCAGCGGGGCAGCCAGGGGGGCGGCTAGGGCGAGGGTCAGGGCGGAAATGCGGCGCATGGGCGTCCCAGGATGCGGATTTGCGCTATGAGTAGCGTTTCGCGTTGGTTTCCGGAACCCCCATAACAGCGTCACATCGCAACCCGTTGCGCGATATCGCGCACCTCGACAAATCTTGCCGCCTCGCGCCACCCGATCCAGCGCTCGGGCGGCACCGCCCGCCGCCCGGCCACCCGCTCCAGCGCCATCCGCACGTCGTCGTCGCGCCCCGCCTTCAGCCCGGCATCGACGAACAGCTGCTCCAGCACGTCCTGCTGGGCATGGCTGCCGCCGAGCCGGTACATCCCGCCCAGCACCGGCCGCATCGCCTCCACCGCCTCGCCATGGCGGCCCAGCCCGTGCGCCAATACGGCCTCGGTCACCGGCAGCGCGTGCTCGCGCACGATGCGCTGCACTGTCCCCGTGCCGTTGGCGAATTCCCGCATCCCCGCCAGCATGCGCTGCGCCGCCTCCACCCGCCCGGTCGCCGCCAGCGCCATCATCCAGTGCGGCAGCGTGAAGGCCGACAGGCAGTCGCCGATCCGCGCCTCCGCCTTGTCGGCCAGTTCCTCCCAGCGGTCGCCGACATCCACGCCCAGCCGCTCCAGCCGGAACAGCATGGCCGCGGCGTTCTGCACGTCGATATACACGTCCGGCTGCGCCACCGTCAGCGGCGACGCCAGGTTGCGGAACCGCGTGTCATAGAGCGCCAGCACCCCCGCCATGTCGCCCTGCTCCAGCCGGAACAGCGCGCAATGCCACCACAGATGGTGCTGCAGGTTGTTGCCCCTCCCCACCCCGGCGCGAGCCCGGTCAGCCACTGGATCCCTTCCCGCCGCCGCCCCTGCATCTCCAGCACATGCGCCACCGCATGCGCCGCCCACAGATCCCGCGGATCGAGCTCGATCGCCCGCCGCCCGGCCGGCTCGGCCGCCAGCAGGTTCCCCGCCTCCTCCTGCGCGAAGCAGCGGCAGGCGAGCATCGACGAGAACCCCGGCAGCGCCTCCGACCAAGCCGGCATCACCCGTTCGACCGAGGCCGCCATGTCATTGGCTCGCCCGAGCCAGAAATTGACGAAATGGGCCAGCCGGAACGCCAGGATGTCATGCGGATGCGCGGCCAGGATCGCCTCCCAGCAGGCGATCGCGCGGTCGAGATCGCCCGCGATCCAGGCCTCGAGCGCATCCACATGCGCCCGCTCGCGCGCGTTCGCCGGCAGTTCGCGCGCCCTGGCCGCGGCGGCCTGCGCCGCCGGCACCAGCGCCTGCTTGTAGGCCAGCATGGTCAGGTAGCCCTGCAGGCAATGCGCCATGGCGAAATCCGGATCGGCCGCCAGCAGCGACTGCATCCGCGCCGGCAGATCGGCGCGATAGGTCAGGTAGCCGGCGATCACATGGTCGAAGGCCGCCGCCGCCGCGGCTGATTCGGTCGAGAGGATCAGTCCGCGGGCGTCATGGCGCATGGTCCGGCTCCTGCTGTGGCGCCGCTCGCCCGGGCGCCCTACCCTGCCCCCGGTTTGCAGCATCGGGCGCGGCGGGGGAAGGGGCTTCATGGGTCGGCAGGCGGTGATCGGAATGATCGGCGGCATGAGCTGGGAAAGCTCGGCCGAATACTACCGCATCATCAACCAGGCCGTGCGGTCGCGCCTCGGCGGGCTGCGCTCGGCCCGCTGCCTGATGTGGTCCTTCGACTTCGGCGAGATCGAAGCCCTCCAGCACGCCGGCGACTGGGGCGCGGCCACCGCCCTGATGATCGACGCTGCCCGGCGCCTGGAACGCGGCGGCGCCGACTTCTTCCTGATCTGCACCAACACCATGCACCGCATGGCCGACGCCGTGCAGGCCGGCGTCGGCATCCCCCTGCTCCACATCGCCGACCCCACCGCCGAACGCATCCGCGCCGCCGGCCTCCGCCGCGTCGGCCTGCTCGGCACCGCCTTCACCATGGAGCAGGATTTCTACAAGGGCCGCCTCGTCGCCCGCCACGGCCTGGACGTGCTGGTCCCCGAACCCGACGACCGCGCCCTGGTCCACCGCGTGATCTACGACGAACTGGTCCAGGGCCGCGCCGAACCCGCCTCCCGCGCCGCCTACCGCGCCGTCATCGCCCGCCTGGTCGCCCGCGGCGCAGAGGCGGTCATCCTCGGCTGCACCGAGATCATGCTGCTGGTCACCCAGGACGACAGCACGGTGCCCCTGTTCGACACCACCGCCATCCACGCCGAGGCCGCGGTGGAACGGGCGCTGGCCGGGATGTAGCCGGGGAAGGCAGCAAGCGAAGGCCTCCGGCGTGTGCTGACAGGGTATTCACCTGACAGTTGCGGCCACTGAAGTCTCAACGAGTAGGTACGGGCACACCGAGGCCAGACGGACCACGCAAAGGAGAGGTGCGTCCTGATGTCGGCCGGAAGAGTGCTGCCGACGCCGTGGCAGGCGGCGTCTGCGGGACAAGACGATTGGGCGGCGGCCGTGAGGCTGACCCCTTGCCGCGCATGGCCGACGATGATTAGTTTTCGAGGAATGTGCCCGAATGGGCCGGGCAAACGGGAAATATCGGCTTCCTGTGCCCTTGTTGGGAGCCGGCCATGACGAGCGACACCGATGCCCAAAAATCGCGGGTCCGGCAACAGTTCGACATAGCCTCGTCCGATTACGATTCCGGTCCTGGATGTTTCGCGCACTATGGCCGCAGGCTCGTGGATGCGATCAGCCCCTCCCCGGGTGCGAGCGTGCTGGACATCGCGTGCGGCCGCGGTGCGGTCCTGTTTCCCGCCGCTGCGGCTGTTGGCAATGAAGGTGCGGTGATCGGGATCGATCTGGCCGACGGCATGATCCAGCGAACGCGCGAGGAGGCACGGTCACGCGGTGTCAACGCGCGGCTGGAGGTCGGCGACGCCGAGAATCTGAACTTCGCCGACGCGAGCCTCGATTATGTATTATGCGGATTCGGGATCATGTTTTTTCCGAACCAATCGCGCGCGTTGGATGAGTTCCGGCGCGTGTTGAAACCCGGTGGCCGGCTCGGTGTAACAACATGGCGCGTTCCACAGATCCACGAGGTACGCCAGGTCCTCACCGAATTGGGGGTCAATCCTCCGCCATACTCGCCTGGCTGGATAACCGAACCCTCCGTACTTGCGGACATTCTGGTCAGGGCCGGCTTTCTCGGCGTTCAGGTCGTGCTGGACGACGCCGAATTCGAGTACCCGAACGCTGAGGCGTACTGGGAACACGCTCGCGGGACGGGATTCAGGCAGGTCATGGATGGGCTGGACAGTGATGTGGTTCGGCGCGGGAAGGCGCTGCTGAGAGACCGTCTCCGGATCTCTGACGAGACCGGGATGATAAGTGTTACCATGACTGCCCTGATCGGCTTGGCTACCCGCTGACATCCCGATCGAGGATTTCCCCCCATTCTTGCTGAACGACGCGAGGTCGGCACAAGACGGCATGCATCGCGCAACCCGCTGACACACATCATCCCGGATATTCAGATCGTATCCAGAGAAACGGGTTCGGCTGGAGAATTCTGGATTAATAGAGACTGGTCCGGACTCGCTCGTTGGCAATGGCCTCCATCTCCGCCACCGTCATGTCCAGCTTGCCATGTGCGACCATGGCCGAACCGATGGTCAGCAGTCCTTCGGGATTCCACGACGCCGGTTGCCATAGAGCCGAGCGAACCATGCACTTGGTACAATGGGCAAACACCTCTTCGACGGTAACCACAAGCGCAAGTTCCGGCACCGACCCCTTGTGCGTCATCGTCTCTCGTACCCAACGGTCGCGAACGATCCGAGCCGTCCCGGCGACCCTCAGGGTCTCTCCCTTACCCGGAACGATAAAGATAAGACCAACCCTCGGATTCTGGAGCACGTTGCGAAAGGTATCCGCGCGCCGGTTCCCTGGACGCTCGGGAATTGCGAGCGTCCGTTCATCCAGAACCTGCACAAACCCAGGCGGGTCTCCCTTCGGGGAGCAATCCACGCGCCCTGCCGCATCCGACGAGGAAATCACAACGAAAGGAGAGCGCGCAATGAAGTCCCGGCACAGATCGTCGAGCCGGTCAGTTACTTTGGCCAAGACTCGTGCGTTTGGGCGTCCCAGGAACCCCTCGATCTCGGCTTCGCTCCCCAGCACCTCACTGAACGACAGCTCCGCACCCATTGTCCCCTCCAAAAGGTCGTGAGATTCTGGCTGATATCGATGAAGGCCGTTCGAAGCAGTGCCCAGGTTTCCACGGTAAGCGACGCCGTCCGCGCGCAAACGTAGTCACACGCATCAGGCTGGTGGCGCCACGTGCGACCGCCCCGGGTCAACCACAGAACAAGAACGGCCGGACGCATCTTTTCCCCTACCTGCCGCGGAATCAGTGGCGAATCCTGGCAACCACGGCACCGGCGGTGTTCGCGACCGGGATAAGCGCTCCGCCAAGCACCAGCCCGATTACGGCGGAAACGCCAGCCGCCACCAGCCACGCGATCGCCCCCGAAATCACCGGCAGCATCGCCCCCGCCCCCTCCGCCACCTCGTGCAGCAGATGCGCCGGCCCCGCCACGCCATACTCTTCCAGCCCATGCAGCAGCACAGCATCGCCGCGGTCCCGATGATGCTCAGCACCTTCAGGAACGGCGGCATCCCCAGCACCAGTCCGCGCCCGACCGCGCGCAGCACCCCCATCCGCGACCGCGCCAGGTACACCCCCGCATCGTCCGCCTTCACGATCAGCGCCACCGCGCCATACACCGCCACCGTGATGCCCACCCCCACCGCCGCCAGCATCGCCGCCTGCATCACGATGCCCTCATGCGGGATGTTCGCCAGCGTGATCGCCATGATCTCGGAGGACAGCACGAAATCGGTGCGGATCGCCCCCTGCACCTTCTCGTCCTCGAACGCCGGACCGGTCAGCGCGGCCGCGTCCTCGGCCTCCCCATGCCCGCCATGCCCGTGCAGCCCCAGCGCCTCGGCGATCTTCTCCGCCCCCTCGAAGCACAGATACGCGCCGCCCAGCATCAGCAGCGGCGTGATCGCCCAGGGCGCCAGGAAGCTCAGCGCCAGCGCCGCCGGCAGCAGGTAGAACAGCTTGTTGCGCAGCGAGCCCACCGCGATCCGCCGCACGATCGGCAGCTCGCGGCTCGCCGCGAACCCCACCACGTAGCGCGGCGTCACCGCGGCATCGTCGATCACCACGCCGGCCGCCTTGGCCCCGGCCTTGGCCGTCTGCGCCGCCACGTCGTCCAGGCTGGCCGCGGCCACCTTGGCAAGGGCGACCACGTCGTCCAGCAGCGCGATCAGGCCAGTGCTCATCCGGAGGTCCTATGCTTGCCGGACGGGGCGGCCGGGCCGGCCGAGGGTAGCCAGGCGGCAGGCCGGCGGGCAACGGGTGGCGGTGTGAGGAAGTGTACGGAGATCATGCCGCGAACGCCGGCCCGGCACCCCCGGCCCGTACCCTACAAATCCACCCACGCCCCGCCCCGACGGCGCGAGGCCAGCGCCGCCTCCACAAAGGCGATCCCGGCCGCGCCATCGGCCACGCCCGGGAAATCCAGCGCCAGCGGGTCGGCCGCCACGCCGGCGATCCGCGCCGCCATCGCCTCGGCCGCGTCCTTGTAGAGATTGGCGAACGCTTCGGTCAGCCCCTCCGGATGGCCGCGGGCAATGCGGATCAGCCGCTTCGCCGGCGGCAGCAGGTCGGCATCCCCGCGCGCCAGCCGCTGCACCGGCCGCCCGTTCAGCGCCAGCACAAGGTGGTTGTTCTCCCGATGCGTCCAGGCGATGTGCCCCTCCGCCCCGAACACCCGCAGCGTGATGTCGTTCTCGGTCCCGGCCAGCGCCTGGCTCGCCATGATCGTCCCCCGCACGCCACCCTCGAACCGGGCCAGGAACGCGCCGTAATCGTCCACCGTGCGGCCCGGCACGATCGCACCGAGATCGGCCGCCAGCCGCACCAGCTGCCGCCCGGACACGTAGCAGGCGAGGTGGTGGGCATGGGTGCCGATGTCGCCCAGCACCAGCGACGGGCCGGAGCGTTCGGCCGCCAGCTTCCAGCGCAGCTTCGGCGTCAGCTCGCCCGCCTCCACCCGCGTGCTCATCCCGGCCTGCAGATACTCCACCTGGATCGCCCGCAATTCGCCGATCGCCCCGGCCGCCACCATCGCCCGCGCCTGGCGGATCATCGGATACCCGGCATAGGCATGGGTCACGCAGAACACCTGCCCCGCCGCCGCCGCCGCCAGCGCCCGCGCCTCCGCCAGCGCGTTGGTCAGCGGCTTGTCGCAGATCACGTCGAGCCCGGCCGCCAGCGCCTCCCTGCATTCGGGAAAGTGCCGGTCGTTCGGCGTCATGATCGCCACCGCGTCGAGCCGGTCCTGCGCGATCATCTCGCCCAGGCTCCCGCGCGCCGCGATGCCGATCGCCGCGGCCCCCGCGCCGTTGCGCCCGGGGTCGGACGACAGCACGCCGGATACCAGCTCGAACCGCCCGTCCAGCAGGGCGGCTGCGCGGTGGATCGGCCCGATGAAGCTGCCGGGGCCGCCACCCAGCAGGCCGAGGCGAAGCTTGCGGCCAAGTCGGTCGAAGGCTGCGGTCATCGTGTGGGGGCTCCTTGCACGCGGGGGCCGGGGCGCAGCCCGGCCGGGGTCAGGAAGGCGATGGCGAAGGCCAGCACGGCCAGCCCGGCGGCGGCCCAGAACACCTGGTGCAGGGCCGCGTCCACCGCCCCGGTCAGCCGCAGCAGGTCTGGCGCGGCCAGCCCCGCGCGGGCGGCGGGGTCCATCAGCCGCTGCACCGGATCGGGGCCCAGCTGCGGCCCCAGGCCCAGGTTCAGCACCGCGCCCAGGATCGCGGTGCCCAGCGCGGAGCCCGCCATGCGGGCAAACACCGTCGATGCGGTGGCGATCCCGCGCATCGCCTGGTCGGCCGCGCTCTGCACCGCCACCATGAAGGTGGCACTGCCCAGCCCGAGCCCGGCGCCGATGGTGAAGGCGGCGAGGTCGATCCACAGCAGCCCCTCGCCGCGCAGCGCCAGCGGCAGGGCGGTCGCGCCGGCAACCAGGATGGCGCCGCCGAGGATGATGTTGAAGCGGTACGACGTCACCAGCATCAGCCGCCCGCCCAGGGTCGCGGCCAGCGGCCAGCCGATCGACATCAGCGCCACCGCCGTGCCCGCGGCCAGCACCGGCAGGCCGCGCACGCCCTGCACGTAGACCGGCAGGAAGGCGCTGCACCCCATCATCGCCGCCCCCACCGCCAGGCTGCCCAGGTTGCCGGCCAGGATCGTGCGGTTGCGCCACAGCCCGAACGGCAGCAGCGGCTCGGGCGCGGTGCGCGCCTGCAGCGCCAGCGCCGCGAAGCACAGCGCGGAGGCCGCCAGCACCGCGAAGGTCCACCAGCCGAGCTGCCCCGCCTGCAGCAGCGCCGACATCAGCAGCCCGACCGCGAGCACCATCAGCACCGCCCCCGGCCAGTCGATGCGCCGCCGCCGCGGCTCGCGGGTCTCCGGAAAGAAGGCGGCCAGCGCCGCGATGGCGGCAACCCCGATCGGCAGGTTGATCCAGAAGATCAGCGACCAGTGCAGCGAGGTCACGATGAACGCCCCCAGCAGCGGCCCGATCACCGCCGAGAACCCCCACACGCTGGACAGCCAGCCCTGCACCCGCGCCCGCTCGGCGGGGGAATAGATGTCGCCCACGATGGTGCTCGCGATCGGCAGGATCGCCCCGGCGCCAAGCCCCTGCACGGCGCGGAACACGATCAGCGCCAGCATCGACGGCGCCAGCCCGCACAGGGCGGAGCCGGCCAGGAAGATCGCGGTGCCGGTGAATAGCACCCGCTTGCGGCCGTACAGATCGGCCAGCCGTCCATAGATCGGGATGGTGACGGACTGGGCCAGCAGATAGGCGCCGAACACCCACCCGAACAGCGCGAACCCGCCGAGGTCGGCCACGATGGTCGGGATGGCGGTGGCGACGATGGTGGCCTCGATCGCCGCCATGAACATCGCCAGCATGCAGGCGGCGAGGACCAGCGGGCGGCGCATCAGAACCGCAGCTGCACGGTTTCGCCGCTGCGGCAGGCCTCTTCGGCGGCCAGGCACACGATCACCGAGCGCCGCGCCTCCTCCGCCGGCATCGGGCTTTCGCCCCGCCCGAAGGCCTCGACGCTGCGGCGCAGTTGCTCCCGCAGTTCGAACAGCTCGCCCGAGTCGGCGAAGGTCCGCCGCTCCGGCGCATCCGCCCCCCGGCGCAGGATCGACAGGCCGGCCGCGGCATCGGTGATGCGGGCATCCCCGCCCGACCACCAGGCGCGCAGCGCCCCGTCGCTGCCGCCGATGTCGAGCGCGCAGTGATGCTCGAAGCCGGTCAGCAGCTGGGTGACGGTGAAGAACGCGCCGGAGGCATAGCGGATGGTCGCCGACAGGTTGGCCTGCAGCCCGTCCGGCGTCGCGGTGGCATCGGCGCGGATCGTCGCCGGATTGCCGTGCGCGCCGAAATACCACAGCAGCAGGTCGAAGAAATGCACCGGCTCCTCCAGCACCCAGGAGCCGACGCGCGCCGGATCGTGCCGCCACCCCCCCGCCCCGCCGCGGAACGGCCGGCGGAACAGGCTGTAGGTCGCGGCCATCGGCGTGCCGATCGCGCCCTTGCCGATCTCGTCCGCGATCAGCCCCCACTGGGTGGACACCCGCAGCTCATGCCCGACGCTCACGCAGCGCCCGGCGGCGCGGGCGGCGGCGATGATGCGGTCGCAGTCGGCCACGGAATTGGCCAGCGGCTTTTCCACCAGCACGTGCAGGCCACGCGCCAGCGCGGCCACCGCGTGATCGGCATGGGTATGGTTCGGCCCCACCACGTCCACCGCATCGAGCGGCAGGCCAAGGAAGGCGTCGCGGTCGCGCAGCACCGGCACACCGGGAAAATCCGCCCCGGCCGCGGCGGCCGAGGCCTCGCCATGGCACAGGATGGCGGCCAGCGAGATGCCCGGCAGCTCGGCCAGCGCCCTGGCATGCCAGCGTCCCCATGCCCCATAGCCGATCAGCCCGACGCGCATGCGGCCCTGCCCCTCGAACACCCCGCAGCATGGTCAATCCGGCACGGTTGTGCCAGCCTTGGACATGGGGACGGGTGGCCGAGCGGTTTCGGGCGCAGCAGTCTTGAAAACTGCCGTGCGTGCAAGCGTACGTGGGTTCAATCCCACCCCGTCCGCCAGTTGATTGATCCAAAATCTTGATTGCACTTGACAATTGTGCGAGGATTTGGCTTACCCCCAAATTCACCCCCAACTACATAACTGGTGCGACGGGGCGCCAGCAGGGCGTTTGGCACTCGACGTAGCGCTGACTTTTTCGATCGGTCGTATCTGCGCATCCGGCACAGCGCCCCCGCTCCAAGGTTCCACTGCTGCCAGCGCATGCTCCACCGCGCAACCCGCGGACTGAAGCCTATCCTTCCTTTCCCTGGACCCCAGAGTCGTGTGAAACTTCCGCTCCCGGATCATATAGGCGGGACGGAGCGCGGGCGTGTCAGAACATGAGGTGATCGTTGTGGAAGAGGGCGAACCCGCAACGCCACCGCCTCTGTCGCCGTTCGAGATCGTCATGGAGATTGCCCCCCGCATCTCCTTCGCCACCCATCAATGTGACATTCCCGTCCTGGCTTCCCTTGTCGCGCGGAACAACACCGAAACCGCGGTCGATGGGCTGCTGCTACGGCTGTCGGTGCAGCCCGCGGTGTTCGCTCCGCGGTCCTGGCCGCTCGACCGCATCGAAGCGGGCGGGGAAACCCGCGCCCGTGACCGCCGTGTGGGCCTCGATGGCGGTTGGCTTCATGGGCTGACCGAACGCATGCGGGCGGATGTCGTGGTCGAGCTCCTGAAGGGCGACGAGGTCCTGGCGCGCGAGGAGCGGCCAATCTATGCGCTAGCACGGAACGAATGGGGCGGCGCGACCGCCATGCCGGAATTGCTGGCGGCCTTCGTGATGCCGAACGACCCTGCCGTGGCGCGGCTGCTGAAGGATGCGTCCCGTGCATTGGATGCGCTTGGGGTGTCGGGCGCGCTCGACGGCTACCAGGGCAAATCCCGCGAACGCGCCTGGGCGCTGGTCTCCGCCGCCTGGTCGGCAGTGGCCGCGCGCCGGCTCACCTACGCCGAACCGCCGGCGAGCTTCGAGGCAACCGGGGCAGAAGGTCCGCACGCCTTCTGATATCGAGGCGCAGGGGCTGGCGACCTGCCTGGATACCTCCCTGCTGTTCGCCGCCGCCGCCGAGCAGATGGGGCTGAACGCGGTGGTGGTGTTCACCCGGGGCCATGCCTTCGCCGGCGCCTGGCTTCAGCCGCAGAGCTTTCCCATGCCGACTGCCGACGACGCGACCGAGCTGCGCAAGGCGGTCGACCATCAGGAACTAGTGCTGTTCGAGACCACGCTCGCGACGGGGGCCACGCCGACAGGCTTCACCCGGGCGACCGAGGAAGCCGCCGGAGGATCGGCGAGGATCGCGAGGACGAATTCGTCTACGCCCTCGATATCAGGCAGGCACGGGGCCGCGGCATCCACCCAATAGCCCAGCAGGCCGAGGCGGCGCCCTCCGCCCCGCCGCCGGGTGAGGCCGTCATCGTCGCCGAGCCGCCGCCGGCCCTGCCCGGCTTCGACCTTGGCTTGGGCGCCCCCACCGTGCCGGAGACCCCGGCCAGTGTCGGCCTGGCGGTGACGATGGTGACGGTGGGGGTGGTTGCCTCGCTCAGCGTCACCCACGCCGGCCGGCGCTGGCCAGGCATCGGCGCGCTGGCGCGCCGGGCACCCTATGCATCAAGCGCGCTGATGCTGTTGGTGGCGGCCTATATGGCGGTATCCGGCTGGGCTGGGTTGGCCGCCGCCCCTTATTGAGCGGCGGCCTCTCCTGTGGACGGGCAGGCGATCTGCGCACGGCCTTCAAAAAGGGCTCGCCTCACAGGCGGGTGGAGCGCAGTCGGAGCGCATTGCCGATGACCGATACCGAGCTCAGGGCCATCGCCAGGGCGGCGAAGATCGGGCTCAGCAGCAGGCCCAGCGACGGATACAGCACGCCGGCCGCGATTGGCACGCCGGCGACGTTGTAGACGAAGGCCAGCACCAGGTTTTGGCGGATGTTGCGCATCGTGGCGCGGCTCAGTGCCCGCGCCCGGGCAATTCCCATCAGATCGCCCTTCACTAGGGTGACGCCCGCGCTCTGGATCGCGACCTCGGTGCCGGTGCCCATGGCAATGCCGACATCCGCCTCCGCCAGGGCCGGCGCGTCGTTCACGCCGTCGCCGGCCATCGCGACCACACGGCCGCCGGCCCGGAGTTCCCGGACGATCCGGTTCTTGTCCTGCGGCAGCACGTCGGCCTGCACCTCGGCGATGCCGAGCCGGCGGGCAACCGCCGCGGCCGTGGTGGCGTTGTCGCCGGTCAGCATCACGATGCGTACGCTGTCGGCGCGCAGGCTGGCGAGCGCCGGCACCGTCGAGTCCTTCACCGGGTCGGCGACGGCGACAACACCACCGGCGCGGCCATCCACGGCGACGTAGAGCGCGGTCGCGCCGTCGCGGCGCAGCACCTCGGCCTGGTCGACGAGCCCGCCCAGCGCCACGCCGGCTTCTTCCATCATGCGGGCATTGCCAAGCGCCACGGTGCGCCCACCGATCCGCCCGGTGACGCCCTTGCCGGTGACGGAGGCGAATTCCGCAGGTTCGGCGAGCGGCAGGCCGCGTTCGCGCGCCGCGGCCACGATCGCGGCGGCCAGCGGATGCTCGCTCGCCTGTTCCAGGCCCGCGGCGAGGGCGAGCAGCTCCGCCTCCGCCAGGCCGACGGCGGGGATCAAGGCGGTGACGCGGGGCCGACCCTCGGTCAGCGTGCCGGTCTTGTCGACGACGAGCGTGTCGACCTTCTCCATCCGCTCCAGCGCTTCGGCCGAGCGGATCAGCACGCCGCCGAGCGCGCCCTTGCCCACGCCGACCATGATCGACATCGGCGTGGCAAGGCCGAGCGCGCAGGGGCAGGCGATGATCAGCACCGAAACCGCGGCGATCAGGCCATAGGCGAGCGCGGGCGCCGGTCCCCAGATGGCCCAGCCGACGAAGGCGAGAAGGGCCACGAGGATCACCGCGGGGACGAAATACCCGGACACGGCGTCGGCCATGCGCTGGATCGGCGCGCGGCTGCGCTGTGCTTCCGCCACCATTTCGACGATGCGGGCCAGCATGGTGTCGGCGCCGACCTTCTCTGCCCGCATGACCAGCGCGCCGGTGCCGTTGACGGTGCCGCCGATCAGCCGGTCGCCGGCCTGCTTGGCAACCGGCATGGATTCGCCGGTGACCATCGATTCGTCGACCGCGCTGCCGCCCTCCAGCACCGCGCCGTCGACCGGCACGCCGTCACCCGGACGGACCCGCAGCCGGTCGCCCGCCTGCACCTGGTCGAGCGGGATTTCCGCCTCCTGCCCGTCGGCGCCGATGCGCCGTGCGGTGCGCGGAGCCAGATTGAGCAGCGCCCGGATGGCGCCGCCGGTCTCCTCCCCGAGCGCGCAGTTCGAGCACCTGCCCCAACAGGACGAGCACGGTGATGACCGCGGCGGCCTCGAAATACACCGCGACCGCGCCACCCATGCCGCGGAACCCCGCCGGGAAGGCGCCGGGCGCAAGGGCCGCAACCAGGCTGTAGAGATAGGCGGCGCCGGTGCCGAGGGCGATGAGGCTGAACATGTTGAGGCTGCGGTTCACCACCGAGGCCCAGCCGCGCACGAAGAAGGGCCAGCCGGCCCATATTACCACCGGCGTGGCGAGAAGGAGCTGGGCCAATACCGACATCTGGGGCGACAGCAGGCCATGCAAACCGAGCGACGGGATGTGGGCGCCCATTTCCAGGGCGGCGACCGGCAGGGTCAGGGCAAGCCCGATCCAGAACCGTCGGGTCATGTCGATGAGTTCTTCGTTGGGGCCGCTCTCGGCGCTGGGCGCCAGCGGTTCCAGCGCCATGCCGCAGATCGGGCAGCTTCCCGGCCCGACCTGGCGGATTTCGGGGTGCATCGGGCAAGTATAGATAGTGCCGGCCGGCGCAGGCGGTGGGGGGGTGGCCGGCTTCAGATAGGTGTCGGGGGCGGCGATGAATTTCTCCCGGCAGCGGGCCGAGCAGAAATGGAACAGCGTGCCGTCGTGCTCGTGGCGATGCTTCGAGGTCGCCGGATCGACCTTCATGCCGCAGACGGGATCGATTGCGGTCTTGCCCGCCGATGACGGGGACCCGTGCGCATGATGGCAGCATGCGCCATGATCATGCCCATGCGCGTGGGCATGCGTGTGCTCGGCCATGGCGGTGCTCCTGTCTGGTGCCGACCCGTGGTGGGGCGGCTTCACGCGCCTATATACCCCTCCAGGGTATGGTATCAAGGATCGGGACATGCACGAAGGCACGCGGAAATCGGTTGTCACACGCCTCAAGCGGATCGAAGGCCAGGTCGGCGGCCTGGTCCGCATGGTCGGGGAGGATCGCTACTGCGTGGATGTCTTGACCCAGATCAATGCGGTGCGGGCGGCCCTGCACAAGGTTGAGGAGGAGATACTGAGGGACCACGTCGCCCACTGCGTTGCCGATGCCTTCGCCTCAGGCGATGCGCAGGATCAACGGCGGAAGGTGGACGAGCTGGTCCAGACGATCGGGCGAATGACCAGGTAGGTGCGATGCGGGCGGATGGCGCGCGGTTGGCAAGGGGAGCGGTCGCGGGACTGGTGGTCCTGATGATCCTCTTTGCGTCCGCCATGCTCAGCCCGGCCGCGGCGCATGCCGCACCCGATGCAGGCGCCAATCCGCTGCCGCGCACCGCTGCAGCACGAGGTGGCCAGCCAAGCGCCGGCAGACGGTCGCCACGATATGCCATGCGAAGGACATGGCGCCGCGCACGGCACGGCGTGCTGTGTCGGCGGCGTGTTACGCACCGCCGCTGGCTGGCTTCCGGCCGGTGAAACCGGCTGGCTGCCGATCGTGCGGCGCGGCCACGCTCATCCCGCGCCGGCCGCGCCGGATCCCGACGACAGTGACCCCGACCTGATACTCCCGCCTCCCAGACCCATCGTCGACCGGCCGCGCGTCGGGGTGCTGGCGATCGCCAGCGCTACCCCCCATGGCCGTGGACCTGATCCGTGCCCGCCGCGCCGTTGCGCGGCAGGGGCCGCGATTCAATCCCAGACCGATGGTGCCATCCGTGATCCCCCACCTTTCCCGACGCCGAGTCCTTGCCTTCCCCCGTGCCACCGCCCTGGCCTTGCCGGCGGCGCCGCATCCGGCGCGTGCCCAGGCCGGGCCGTCAGGCACGGTCTTCACCGCCGATGAAACCGGCTCCTCCGTCAGCACGATAGAACTCGCCACAGGGCGGGTGCGCATCGTGCCCGTGCCGATCCAGCCCCACAACGCGCAGGTGACGCCAGATGGCGCGCGCGTGTTGCTTGTCGGGCCGGGCAAGGGCGGAGGTGGGCACGGCGCCGGCCGGCTGCTCGCGCTCGACCCTGCCGACATCGCGCGCCCGCCGCTGCTGGACGTGCCCGTCGGCCCGCATCCGGCTCACGTGGTCACCGACGCGGCGGGGCGCCGCGCCTTCGTGACCGACTCGCATGAGAATGCGCTGCTGGTGATCGACCTGGCCACCGGCCAACGCGTGGGGCGCGTGCCCGTCGGCACGTTTCCGCACGGGCTGCGCCTGTCGCCCGACGGAAGCGAGCTGTTCATCGCCAACATGCAGGGCGGTGACGTGTCGGTCGTCGATGCCGACCGGCTCGTGGAAACCGCGCGCATCAAGGCGGGACGAACGCCGGTCCAGGTCGGCTTCGCACCCGACGGCCGCACGGTGTTCGTGTCGCTGAACGGCGAGAACAAGGTGGCGATCCTGGACCGGCACGGGCGCCGGCTGGTCGCGACCGTTCCGGTCGGGCGCAATCCTGTGCAGTTGCAGGCGACCGCCGATGGCAGCGCCGTGTTCGTCGCCAACCAGGGCAGCGCGGCGCAGCCGGACGACACCGTCTCGGTGATCGACACCGCCGGCCGCCGGGTGGTCGCGACCATCGCGTCCGGCCGCGGCGCGCATGGCGTGGCGGCCAGCGCCGATGGGCGACTGATGCTGGTTAGCAACATCGTCGATTCAAACGTCGCCGTGCTCGACGTCGCCACCCGCCGGCGGATCGCCGTGCATCGGGTGGGCGCCGGGCCGAACGGCATCACCTTCCTCGCCCCGCGGCCCGCCGCGGCCTGAATTCATCCAACCCAGGAGACCATCTATGATCCGCTTTCGCACTCTGCTTTCCGCCGGACTCGTCCTTGCGGCGATTGCCGGCGCCCAGGCGCAGACACCCCCTGCACCGGCGGCGAACGCCGAGGAACACTCAACCCATCACCCCGCCGACAGCACGCCCGCCGCACCCGGCCAGCCGCCCGCCGCGCCTGGCGCCGCAATGGGTGGTGGGATGACGGGCGGGGGCATGATGGGCGGCACGATGATGCCGGACATGATGCGTATGATGGTTCGCGAGGAGGTCGCCCGCATGGGCGGTGGCATGTCCGAAGGCGGCATGATGCGGGACATGATGCCGATGATGATGCGCATGATGGCGCGCATGATGGTCCGCGAGGA
>JBGAIK010000092.1:0-16043 GCA_044225615.1 Acetobacteraceae bacterium
TACTTCAGGTGCACCCAGTCCGGCGCTCCGCAACATCGACGAGGCCATCCGTCGGCGCTTCAACATGATTCCGTTCGACGTGCGCATTCTGCCAGCCGAGCACGACAAGGGCTTGCAGGAGAAGCTCAAGGTCGAGTGGCCCGATATCCTGCAATGGGCAATTGACGGGTGCCTGTATGGCAGCAGATCGGGCTGTCGCCCCACAGGCAGTGCGAGCGGCCGGTTCTTCGGGCGCAACGGGCGCGCCAAGGCCGTCCACATGGCATTGACCGCGATCCGCGGCTCCTACGCTGACGCCTATGTCGCCGACCTGACCACCGTGGCGGCCGAGGTGCGGGACTAGGCGCTGCGCGGCGCGGAGGATCGCCGGACCTACTGCCCCCGCCGGGAGCGAGATCGGATCGGTTCAGCCTTAACGGATACCGCATCTAGCCCTGTGCCCGCGCATATTCCGGGTTGCGGAACCAGTCCATCGTGAACGCGGTGTCCCGGTATCCGGGCTGCGCCGAGTCCTTGAACGCGGCGACGAGCGCGGCATGCCGCTCGTCGACATGCCCGCGATACTCCGGATGAGGAATGATATACATCGCGTTGCTCTCGATCGATCGCAGCACCATTTCGCCGACCGATACCGGGTTCATCCGCTGCGATTGCTCGTGCCGCATCGCATCCGAGTTGGTCGTTGCCATGTCCTCGAACCTGTCCGGCAACCGCGCGCGCACCGCTACCGAGCTGCCGAACAGGTTGCTGCGTACCCCGCCCGGACACAGCACGCTGACCCCAATCCCCTCCGGCGCGAGCTCCGCGCGCATGGCTTCAGACAGACCCACCACCGCGTATTTCGACGCGCAGTACGCTGCCAGGCCCGCCGGCGCCATCAGACCGCCGGTCGATGCGGTGTTGACGATATGGCCGCCCTGACCGCGCGCGAGCATGCGCGGCACCACCGCGTGGGAACCGAGGAACGTGCCGGTCGCATTGATTTCCATCACCATACGCCAGATCGCCTCCGGCATCACGGCCACCGTCATCTGCCGGCCATCGGCGTACCGTCCCTGGCTCACGCCCGCGTTGTTGCACAGGATGTCGACCGGCCCCAGCGACGCCTCGACGGTGTTCAACGCGTTGTCCCAATCCTCGGCACGCGCGACATCAAGCTGTACGGCTGTGCCGAGACCCGGAAGATCAGCTGCGGCAGTCGCGAGCGCGGTCTCGTTGATGTCGGCAATGGCGACCCGCAGGCCCGCTGAGATGAACGCGCGCGCCATACCCAGTCCAATACCACTCGCACCGCCCGTGATCAGTGCCGTCCTGCCCGCAAGCATTTCCATCGCATCCTCCTGTGTCACGCCACGTTGCCGCGGCCGCGCGCGCATGCATGCCATATTGCCGGTCCATCGGACACGTCCCGAGCTCCTTGGAATGGAGATGCGGTAGACCTGTGTTTCAATGGGAGCCGGTAACCAGCCTGCGTTAGGGTCGACGATGCGGGCGACTTTTTCTCGATGACGGCGGGCATGTACGTCGGTGGGGAACGCCCCAGTCACTTCATGATCGTGTTTCCGCCTGATATGACACCAACTGACTGAACGCATTGCCGAATCATCGGAAGTCCCGCGTCTTCAGCTTGAGCGTGTCGATGTGCAGGTCGGGGTCATACATGTCCCGTGGCCGCGTCATCTTCGGCGGCGCCTGCCGGGGATCGTGCCCGCCGGCCGTGCGGGCCTCGTCGCCACGCCCCTGCCGCAGCGGGAATCGCTCCTGCCGGCTGCCGATGCTGCCAAGGGCTGGAGTGGGCCCCTGGGTCCGGACAGGATTATGCGGCGATTTTGACCGTGTCCGGGGTCTGTTGGTCTTCGAACTGCGCGGGGCTCAAGTAGCCGATCGCCGAGTGCAGCCGGCGCCGGTTGTAGACCTCCCCGATGAAGCGGGGGAGGTGGGCGGCTGCGTCCTCGAAACTCTCATAGGCCATTGGGTAGACCGCCTCGACCTTGAGCGTCTTCATGAAGCTCTCTGCCTTGGCGTTGTCATAGGGATTGCCGCGCCGCCCCATGGAGCCGACGAGGCCATGCGCAGCCTGCAGCTTCCGATACGTCCCCGCAGCATATTGCGACCCCCTGTCGCTGTGGTGCACGCAGCCCGCGGGCGGACTTCGCGATCAGATCGCTGCCTTTAGGGCGGCCAACGCCAGCCGTGCGTCAATGGAGCGGCCGATGGCGTAGCCTACGACGCGGCGCGACCAGGCGTCCAGAATCACCGCCACGTAGGCGAAGCCGCCCGGGACCACAACATAGGTCAGGTCCGCCACCCAGAGCTGGTCGCGGGCGGTCAGCACGAGGTCCCTAGCGCGGTCAGGGATTATCGGGCCGTCGTGGTTGCTGTCGGTCGTGGCGACGAAGCGCCGCCGCCGCTTCGGCTGCAATCCGTGCTCGCGCATCAGCCGCCGAATGCGCTTGTGATTGGCGGTCACACCCTGCTGGCGCAGGGCGGCGCGGACCCGGCGCCAGCCACAGGCTTCGAACTCGTCGCAGATAGCGGTGATCGCGCCGAGCAGTGCGGTGTCGTCGAGTGCCGCCATCGGCGCGGCGTAGTATGTCGAGCGCGCGATGCCCATCAGTTTGCATCCGCGCGCGGCGGAGATGCCGCTGGGCCGGCGATCGCGGGCGTAGGCACGCTTCTCGGCAACCGTCCGGAGCGCTGCGCCCCCTTTAGAAACTCCAGTTCCAGTGCCTGCTTGCCGACAAGACACTCCAGCGCGGCGATCCGTGCCTCGTAAGCCTGCACCAGGTCGGCCGCGGCGGCGTCCTCGTCGAACGCGCCGGCCTCATACTTCTCCACCCAGACCCGGATCAGGTTGCGCGACAGGTCGTGGCGGTTCGCCAGCCCGTGCAGGGTCTCCCCGCCCAGGAACTCCTGGGCCACCTGCCGCTCGAACGAGATGCTATGGGATCGGTGCTTCGCCATGGGCTTCCATCCTTCGAAAGCCCGGTACCACGGTCAAATCAGACCCGCCAATCTGTCCGGACCCAGGGGCCCACTCCACAGTTCGCACTCTTGTCGCACATGGGATGCCAAGCAGATTCTTAGGGTTAGGCCGGAATTGGCCTAAAGTCCGCTTTCCGTACGGCAAAGATACGGCGATCCCGGGACGCCTCCGCCGTTTGTGGCGCCGTGATGGCGCGAGCTATCGTAGCCAAAAGGCATCGGATTGCGTCCGCTACACGCTGTAATCTGCCGCTCGGGTTCTCGGTTCAATCCCGGGCGTCGGCCCAGTTCCCTGCGCTTCCTATCGTTAGCACACGGCCTTGGACCTTCGCGAACATGCCCGGTGCACCACGCTACTTGAGACGCACCCATGCCGGTGCATCGCGCGTACTGCGGAGTGCTTGGTCTACACGTTCCAGCATGCGCGTAGTTCTTCAGATTTCGCCCCGCTCAGGTCAAATTTGAAAGTTCGAACCAGCTGTGTTCGAATTCCCTTCGTTTGTGGGGAGGGCGCGCCATGTCAACTATCGGACGATCGATTGCCAGTGCGGCATTTGCTCTGGCAGTCGCATGGGCGGCTCCGACGCACGCGGAGGAGCTTGTGGTCGGGTCCTTCGGCGGCTCGTTCGCCGACAACGTGAAAGCCTGCCACGTCGCTGCGTTCGAGAAGGCGACCGGCGCCACTGTCGCGCTGAAGCTGGGCAACTCCTCGCAGTTCGCCGCCGCCGTGCGGGCATCTGGCGGCAAGTCGGACATGGATGTGGTGTTCATCGACAACTCGCTGGCGGTACAGATCCACAACGAGAAGCTCAACGAGAAGATCGAGCGGGCGAAGCTGAGCCATGCCGGCGAGATCATCGCGAACGCCTGGGGCGTCGATGACTCCTATGTCGTCGCGATGGTGAGTGCCACGACGCTGGTCTACAATCCGAAGCTGGTGAAGGCGCCGCCGACCTCGTGGCTCGACCTCGCGGACCCGCAATATGCGGGAAAATACGCGATCGGCGACATCAGCGGCACGTCGGGGCTGCAGTTCCTGCTGGCGCTGAACCGGATCAAGGGCGGCACGCTCGACAACGTCGATCCGGGCATGGAGGCGATCAAGCCGATCGCGAAAGGGTCGGCGGTGCTCTACACCCAGGCCGATCAGCTGATCTCGCTGTTCGAACGCGGCGAGATCGCGATTGCCGCCTGGTATCCCGATCGTGCCGGCGTGGCCGCCGATAAGGGGCTCTCGGTCGCGGTCGCCTACCCGAAGGAGGGCGCGGTGGGCATCCTGCCGGCCGTGCTGATCCCGAAGGGCACGCTGCGGGCGGAGCTGGCGCACAAATTCATCGACGTGGTGCTGTCGGCCGAGGGGCAGAAATGCTTCTCCGAGCGCGCCTATATCGGCGCGGTGAACAAGGGGGTGAAGCTGTCGGACAAGGTGGCCGCGATCGCGCCGACCGGCGAGGCGCTGGACCGGCTGTGGTTCGTCGATCCCGAGGTGCTGGCACGGCAGATCCCCGGCTGGACCCGGCGCTGGCAGCGCGAGGTGGCGCGCTAGCCCGCGGCGCGGGAGTGCCGGATTGAGCAGCCTCAGCTTCGACCGGCTGGCCAAGTCCTACGGCCCGACGCAGGTGGTCAAGGGCGTGTCGCTGACGATCGAGGACGGCACCTTCGCAGCCCTGCTCGGCCCATCCGGTTGCGGCAAGACGACGATACTGCGCATGGTAGCGGGGCTGGTGGCCCCGAGTGCGGGGCGCATCCGGATCGGCACGGAGGACGTCACCGACCTGCCGCCCAACCGGCGCGGCATCGGGCTGGTGTTCCAGTCCTACGCGCTGTTTCCGCATCTCAGCGTGTTCGAGAACGTGGCCTTCGGTATGCGCCGCCAGGGCGTGCGCGGGTCGGAGCTGGACGTGCGGGTGCGCGATGCCCTGGCGATGGTGCGGCTGGATGGCCACGCCGCCCGCCATCCGCGGCAATTGTCGGGCGGGCAGCAGCAGCGCGTCGCCATTGCCCGCGCGCTTGCCCCCCGGCCCCGGCTGCTGCTGTTCGACGAGCCGCTGTCCAACCTCGATGCGCAGCTGCGCGACGAGATGCAGATCGAGCTGAAGCGCCTCCAGCGCAGCCTGGGCATCACCACGCTGTTCGTGACCCACGACCAGAGCGAGGCGCTGTCGATGGCCGACCGCGTCTGCGTGCTCGCGGCGGGCGAAGTGCAGCAATTCGCCACACCGGAGGAGGTCTATCACGCGCCGGCCACGGCTTTCGTCGCCGGGTTCATCGGGCGGCCGAACCGATTGCCAGGCCGCGTGGAGGCGCGGGAAGGGGCCGGCGGCACGGTGCGGCTGGGCGAGGGCGTCGTGCTGGCCGCCGGCCAGGTCGCCGCGCCCGCGGGCGAGGCGGTGGAGGTGGTCATCCGGCAGGAGGCGATCGGGCTGCGGACCGAGGGTGCCGAGGGGCTGGCGGGCACCATCGTGCTGCGGTCGTTCAGCGGCGCCCGGGTGCAGTATGTGGTGCGGGTCGCCGACGGGGTGGAACTGGTCGCCGAGGTGCCGTCGAGCGGCGCGCTGTCGGGCTTGGCGGCCGGTGCCGCGGTGCGGCTGCTCATTGCGCCCGCCGCCGTGTTTGCCATGGCGCGCCCGTGATGCCGCGGCGCCACGGGCTGGCGCTGGCCGCGCCTTTGGCCCTGGTGCTGGCGGGGTTCTTCGTGCTGCCGGTGCTGATCACCTTGCCCACCGGGTTCCGCGAATACGTGCCGGGCCAGGGCATCGCGGCCGGCTCCTGGACGCTCGGCACCTACCGCGACATCCTGACCGACGGCTACTACCGCGAGGTGCTGTGGCGCACGCTGGGCCTGGGCGTCGGGGTGACGGCGTGCTGCCTGCTGCTCGGTTACCCGCTGGCGCTGATGATCGTGCGGGGGCCGGCGCGGTGGCGCATGCCAATGCTGATGCTGGTCGTCTTCCCGATGCTGCTGAACCTGGTGGTGCGCTCCTTCGGCTGGATCGCGCTGCTGGCCAATCGCGGGCTGGTCAACAATCTGCTGGTCGATCTCGGCCTGATCGCGGCGCCGCTGAAGCTGATGTTCAACCTGACCGGGCTGATGATCGGCCTGACCCATATCTATTTGCCGTTCATGGTGCTGATGCTGGTGGCGGCGATCCAGAACGTGCCGGATGAGGTGGAATCGGCGGCGATGACCCTTGGCTCCGGCCGGCTGCACGTGTTCACCGCGGTGACACTGCCGCTGACCGTGCCCGGCATCCTTGCCGGCTCCATCCTCGTCTTCGTGCTGACCATCAGCGCACTGGTGACGCCGCGCATGCTGGGCGGGCCGACCTTCCGGGTGATGGCGACGCTGATCTACGACGAGTACATGCAGACGCTGGACTGGCCGACCGGCTCGGCGCTGGCCTTCATCCTGTCCTTCATCGCCATCGCCATCATCTGGCTATCCGGCCGCCTCGCGCGGCGCTGGGCGGCGGCATGACGGTGCCCGCGCCCGGCCGCGGCGTTGCCATCGCCGGCTGGGCGGTGATCGTGTTCCTGCAGATCCCCGTCCTCGTTGTCGTGCTGGCGGCCTTCAGCACCACCTCCTATCTGACCATCCCGCCACAGGGCCTCACCTTAGCCTGGTTCGGCAAGGTGCTGTCGGACCCGGCCTGGCTCGCGGCCATCCGCATGAGCATGGTCCTGGCGTTCGGCTCCACCGCGATCTCGTTGCTGCTCGGGGTCGCCGCCGCCTATGCGATCTCGCGGCGGATGCTGCCGGGGGCGGAGGCGCTGACGGCGCTGGTGATGGCGCCGCTGGTTATGCCCTCGGTGGTGATCGGCGTGGCGCTGCTGCAATACTACAGCCTGGTCGGGCTGCGCGGCAGCCTGGGGGGGCTGCTGCTGGCCCACGTGGTCATTACCGTGCCCTATATCGTCCGCTCCGCGCTTGCCAGCCTCGCCGGCCTCGACATCGCGCTGGAGGAAGCCGCGCGCGTGCTCGGCGCCACGGGTCCCGAAGCGTTCCGGCTGGTGACGCTGCCGCTGATCCTGCCCGGCCTCGTCGCGGGCGGGCTGTTCGCCTTCATCACCTCGCTCGACAACGTGCCGGTGACGATCTTCCTGATCAGCGCGCGGCAGACCACGCTGCCGGTGCTGATCTTCTCCTCGGTGGAGATGGGGGTGGATCCGTCGGTTGCCGCCATCTCCACGATCCTGATCGTGGCGACCGGGCTTGTCCTGCTGCTCGCCGAGCGCCGCATCGGCTTCCATCGCTTCATCTGAACGGGTTTGGGATCATGCCGCTGACCTCCAAGGGCTTTCCGCTTTTCCTCACCTTCGACCTCGATGCCGAGACGATGTGGACCGCGCGCGACCCGGCCTACGCGCAACGGCCCATCCTGATGTCGCAGGGCGCCTATGGCTGGAAGGTGGGCACGCCGCGCATCCTCGACATGCTCGACCGCTACGGACTCAAGACGACGTTCTTCGTGCCCGGCCTGGTCGTGGACCAGCGGCCGGCGCTGATGGAAGACATCCTGCGGCGCGGCCACGAGATCGCCCATCACAGCTACAGCCATCGCTGGATCCTGACACTCACGCCCGAGGAGGAGCGCGAGGAGATGGAGAGGGGCATCGAGGCGATCCGCCGGGTCAGCGGCCGCGCCCCGCGCGGCTGGCGCTCGCCGGCGGCCGAATTGAGCCCGATCTCGCTGCCGCTGCTGGTGGAGCACGGCTTCGCCTACTCCTCCAATTTCTTCGACGACGATTCCCCCTATCTGCTGGAGGTCGCCGGCAAGCCGACCGGGATCGTCGAGCTGCCGTTCCGCTGGGTGCTCGATGATGCGCCGTTCTTCCAGTACTCGATCGTGCTGCCAGGCCGCACGATGCAGGCGCCGTCGGCGGTGCTGGAGGCCTGGAAGCTGGAGTTCGACACCCTCTATCGCGAGGACCGCATGATGATGATCGGCATGCATCCGCAGCTGATCGGCCAGCCCTCGCGGCTGGCGGTGCTGGAAGGGCTGATCCAGCACGCGCTGAAGCACAATGTCTGGATCGGCCGCTGCGACGAGATGGTGGAGGACATGCGCCCCGGCCTCGTGGCGGCACGGCCATGATGCTGCAGGGCCGCCGCATCGTGATCACCGGCGCGGCCAATGGCATCGGCCGTGCCTGCGCCGATCGGTTCCATGCCGAGGGGGCACGGATCGGCGCGCTCGACCGCGACGCCGCCGGCCTGGCCACACTGGGTGCCGCCCATGCCGCCGTCGCCGATGTCGGCGATGCCGGCGAGGTCGCCGACGCGGTGGCGGCCTGCGCCGCGGCGCTGGGCGGGATCGACGGGCTGGTCTGCGCCGCGGGTATCGATCTGGTGCGGCCGATCGAGGCGATGTCGCCGGCCGATTGGGGCCGCATCATGGCAGTGAACCTGACCGGGCCGATGCTGGCCGCCCAGGCCTGCTACCCGCATCTGCGGGCGGCCGGCGGCGGCACGATCGTCACCATCTCGTCGGGCGCCGGGCTGTCGCCGCTGAAGCACCGGACCGCCTATTGCGCGTCCAAGGCGGGGTTGCAGATGTTCTGCAAGGCGCTGGCGATGGAGGCGGCCCCGTTCGGCATCCGGGTCAACGTGGTGTGCCCGGGTGCGGTGGAGACCGACCTGCTGCGGTCCGGCTTCGCCGGGCTCAACGACCCCGAGGCGGCGCGCGCGGAAGTGGTCGCCCGCTACGCGCTGGCCCGCATCGCCGCCCCCGAGGAGATCGCCAACGCCGTGCTGTGGCTGACCGGCGGGGAATCCTCCTACGTCACCGGCACGGCCATGGCCGTCGATGGCGGCAGGACGTTCCACTGATGGCCGGGGCGCCGCCCGGCCGGTTCGACGGCCGGACCGTGCTGATCACCGGGGCGGGGAACGGCATCGGCGCGGCCACCGCGCGCCGCTTCCTCGCCGAGGGGGCGCTGGTGGCGGCGATCGACCGGGAAGGCGAGGCGCTGGCGGCGAATCTCGGCAGCCACGACCGCCTGCTGGCGGTGGCCGGCGATTGCACCGACGCCGGCGACCTCGCGGCCTTCCACGACCGGGCCACCGCCGCCTTCGGGCCGGCCGACATCCTGTTTAACTGCGTCGGCCAGAGCGCGCGCGAACGGGCCGGGCCGTTCCACGACTCGACCGAGGAGGTCTGGCGCTTCGTGCTGGAAGTCTCGCTGCTGACGGCGATGCGCATGTCGCGGCTGGTGGTGCCCGCGATGCGCGAGCGGGGCGGGCGGATCATCAATATGTCCTCCGACGCCGCCTTCGCCGGGGATGCCGGGATCGTCGACTACGCCGCGGCCAAGATGGGCGTCATCGGCTTCACCCGGGCGCTGGCGCGCGAGCTGGCGCCCCACCGGGTGACGGTGAACGCGGTCGCGCCCGGGGCGATCCGCACCCGCGCCCATGACCGGCTGACGCCCGAGGTGATCGCCCGGATCAAGGCCGCGACTCCCGCCGGCTATGTCGGGGAGCCCGAGGACGTGGCCGGGGTGGTCGCCTTCCTGGCCTCGGACGATGCCCGCTACATGACCGGGCAGAGCCTGCTGATCGACGGCGGACGATGGATGGTTTGAGCAGGAGGCAGAGTCCATGAGCGATCTTGCCGATTTCTCCGCGGTCGACCTGGCCGGTTCGTTCCGGGCGCGCCGGGCCTCGCCGGTGGAGGCGCTGGCGGCGGTGCTGGCGCGGTTGGAGGCGCGGCGCGGGCTGAACGCTTTCATGGCGCTGTGCATCGAACGGGCGCGCGACGAGGCGGCACGCGCGGAAGCAGCATTGATGCAGGGCGGCGAGGTGCCGCCGCTGTGCGGCCTGCCGTTTTCGGTGAAGGACCTGACCAGCACCGAGGGGGTTGCGACCACCCAGGGCTCGGCGCTGTTCGCGGGCACGGTGCCGCGCGCCGACGCGGTGGCCGTGGCGCGGGCGCGGCAGGCGGGCGCGGTGCTGTTCGGCAAGACGACGACGCCGGAATTCGGCCACAAGCCGTTCACCGAGGGGCCGGCTTTCGGGCGCACGCTGAACCCGTTGAGCCCGGACCATACATGCGGCGGATCGAGCGGCGGGGCGGCGGCGGCGCTGGCGGCCGGGATCGGGCCGCTCGCGCTCGGCTCCGATGGCGGCGGGTCGATCCGCATTCCGGCGGCGTGCTGCGGGGTGGTCGGGCTGAAGGCGACGCTCGGGGTCATTCCCAATCTCCAGGCGCCCGATTTGTTCGGCGCCAACTCCTATGTCGGGCCGATGGCGCGCGACGTCGCTGACTTGCGGCTGATGTTCGGCGCGCTGCACGGTCCCGATCGCGGCGATCCCTACGGGCAGGCCGGCGCCGCGGTGCCGCGCCGGCTTGCGGCCGGCGAGCGGCCACGGGTGGCGCTGCTGATGCGCTGCGGCAACGTGCTTGACCCGGAGGTGGAGGCGGCGGTGGCCGCGGCGATGCGGCTGGCCGAGGGGCTGGGCTGGATCGTGGAGCCGATCGCGCTCGATTTCGTCGCGCTGGAACAGCCTTTCCTGGTGATCCTGCGCTCGATGCTGCTGGCGCGGCTGGGCGAGCACGCGCGAAGGACGCCGGAGAAGCTCGACCCGACCCTGCTGGCGACGATCGAGGCGGGGCGCAGCTATTCCGCCGCCGAGCTGTGGGAGGCGCAGTTCGCCCGCACCGGCTGCTTCGCCGCGGTGCAGGAGGTGCTGGCGCGGTTCGATGCGATCGCCTCGCCGACGCTGTCGGCGCCGGCGCTGCCGGTCGGGCTCGATCCCGGCGGGCCGATCGCGATCGCGGGGCGGGATGCCGGGACCATCCGCGGCGCCTGGTATCCCTACACCTATCCATTCAACCTGACCGGCCATCCGGCGCTGTCGCTGCCCTGCGGGTGGTCGGCCGGTGGGCTGCCGATCGGGCTGCAACTGGCAGGGCGCTGGCACGAGGAAGAATACCTGCTCGACCTTGCCGCGCAGCTTGAGCAGGCCGGGGCTGCGACGAAGCGACGTGGCGCAACGGCGGCAACGGTGGTCAACTCGGCAGGCTGACGGCCAAACAAGGCGGGGGATAAGGAAATGTTGCGTGGTGTGCTGGCATTGCTGCTGCTTTCCACTGGCGCCGCGTTCGCGGACGACCAGTGCCCTGTGCGCGGCGGCGATTTCCGCCTGCCGCTGGCGGTCGATCCCGGCGACCTGACGCCGGGCAAGAAGGCGCAGTTTCCGCCCAGCCTGGTGTTCGACCAGATCTACGACACGCTGCTGCGGCTCGACGGCACCGGGATCAAGCCGGGGCTCGCCACCGGCTACGAGGTGGCGCCCGACAACCTCTCGGTCACGCTCACCTTGCGCCAGGGGGTGAAATTCCATCACGGGCGGGAGTTCGAGGCGAAGGACGTGGTCTACACGCTGGAGCGCCTGCTGGACCCGGAGTTCAAGTCGCCCTGGGCCGGGCAGCTCGCCTCGGTCAGCAAGGTCGAGGCGCCGGACCGGCACACGGTGAAGATCACGGTGAAGGAGCCGTTCGCGCCGATCCTCAGCATTCTCGCCACTGCCTGGTACACCGCGATCGTGCCGTATGATTTCGCGCCGGCGAATAACGCCAACGAGAAGGCTTCCGGCACCGGGCCGTTCATGCTGGTGGAATACATCCCCAACGACCACGTGCTGCTGCGGGCGAATCCGGACTACTGGGAGAAGGGGTATCCGTGTCTGGCCAGTGTGCGGTTCGGCATCATGCCCAACCAGCAGGCGCAGATCTCGGCCTTCCGCCAGGGCAGCGTCGATCTCGTGGCGCTGAACGATCCGAAATTCATCCCGATCCTGAAGGGCGCGGCCGGCAGTTCGCTAGTGCCGCCGGCCGGGCCGGTGAACGAATCGGGGCTGGCGATGAACAGCGCCGAGGGCCCGACCAAGGACGTGCGAGTGCGTCGCGCGCTGAGCCTGGCCACCGACCGCAAGGCGGTGATCGACACGGTGCTGTTCGGCTACGGCCAGGTCGGCACCAAGATCTCCTGCGGCAAGGTTCCCTATGGCTGGTGCGAGGGGAAGGACCCGGCCTTGCCGTGGTACCAATACGATCCGAAGGGGGCGAAGGCGCTGCTGGCGGAGGCCGGCTATCCCAACGGGCTGGAGCTGACGATCCAGGTGAGCCTGCCGCTGGACGTGCAGACGGCCGAGATCCTTGCCGAGCAGTGGAAGCAGGTCGGGGTGACGCTGAAGATCCAGCAGATCGCCGATTTCAACCAGCAGCTCGACAACTACATCAACGTCCGCCACCAGCTTTCGATCGTCTCGCTGGTCTGGCAGCCCGATCCGCATTCCGACGTCTATCAGATCTACTACTCGTCCTCGAAGATCAACCTGGGCAAGTTCGCCGATCCGCAGCTCGACGCGCTGCTCGATGCAGGCAAGAAGGAGCTCGATATCCTGAAGCGCATCGCGATCTACAAGGACGTGCAGCGGCTCGTGGCCGACCAGGCCTACATGCTCTACCCCTACACCAAGCCGGTGAACTGGCAGTATGTGCGGGACTACGTGAAGGGCTACGTGCCTGCGCCAAACGGGTCCTTCGCGTCGCTGCGGCGCGTGTGGCTGCAGAAATAGCGGGCGCCGGCGACCGGGGATGGGCCGCTACGTCGCCAGCCGTGTGCTGCTGCTGATCCCGGTGCTGCTCGGGGTCAGCTTCCTGACCTTCGCGCTGGTGCGGATCATCCCCGGCGACATCGTCACCAACATGATGGGGGTGACGGAGGCGAACAATCCGGAGACGCGGGCGCGGGTGCTTCACGAGCTCGGGCTCGACCGGGGGCTGCTGGAGCAATACGTGTGGTGGCTCGGCCGCATCCTGCGCGGCGATCTCGGCTATTCCTTCGTCCATGGCGGGCCGGTGCTGGCACAGATCCTGCGCTGCCTGCCGATCACGCTGGAGATGAGCGTGATGGCGATGGTGCTGGCGATCCTGATCGGCGTGCCGCTGGGCGTGTTCAGCGCGGTGCGGCGCGGCCGGCGGATCGACCTGGTCGCGCGGGTGTTCTCGCTGCTGGGGATCGCCGCGCCGAATTTCTTCATCGGCACGCTGGTGGTGGTTCTCGGTGCCATCTATTTCCCCAACGTGCCGACGCTCGGCTACGTGCCGTTCTGGCAGGACCCGTGGGCGAACCTCAGCCGCATGTTCTGGCCGGCGCTGACCATCGGCATCGGGATCGGGGCGATCATCCTGCGCTACACGCGCTCCAGCGTACTGGAAGTGCTTGGCGAGGACTATGTGCGCACGGCGCGGTCGCGGGGGTATTCGCCTTTCCGGGTGATCTTCGTGCATGCGCTGAAGAACGCGCTGATCCCGGTGATCACCGCGATCGGGCTGTGGACCGCCTTCATCATCGGCGGGACGGTATTGATCGAGGAGATTTTCGCCATTCCCGGCCTCGGACGGCTGGTGCTGGGGGCGATCCGCGACCGGGATTATCCGGTCATCCAGGGGACGGTGCTGTTCCTGTCCTTCGCAGTCACCGTGATCATGCTGGCCACCGACCTGGTGGTGGCCGCGGTCGATCCGCGGGTGAAGCTGGGATGAGTGTCGGCCCCTCCGGCCCGGCGCGCTTCCTGCGCCATGTGCGGCGCGACCCGGCGACGGCGATCGGGCTCGTGATCGTGGCCGCGCTGCTCTTGGTGGCGGCCTTCGCGCCGCTGATCGCGCCCTATGGCGCCAACGAGAACGCGCGCGTGATGCTGGCGGCGCCGAGCTGGCAGCACCCGTTCGGCACCAACATCCAGGGCCGCGACCTGTTCAGCCGCGTGGTGCTGGGTAGCCGCAACAGCCTCGGCGTCGCCTTCCCCTCGGTGCTGCTGGCGATCCTGGCCGGGCTGCCGCTCGGCATGCTGTCGGGCTTCATCGGCGGGCGGTTCGACGCGGTGTTCATCCGCCTGTTCGACATCATCTTCGCGCTGCCAACGATCCTGTTCGCGATCGCGCTGGTGGCCTATCTGGGGCCGAGCACGCGCAACCTGATCCTGACCATCGCCGTGCTCTACACCCCCCGCGTGGCGATGGTGGCGCGCGCGCCGACGCTGGCGGTGCGGGCGCGCGAATACGTGCTGGCGGCACGCATGTTCGGCGCCGGGCGGGGCTGGATCCTGCGCATGCACGTGTTGCCCAACATTGCCGCCCCGATGCTGGTGGAAGCCTCGCTGCTGCTCTCCACCGCGCTGCTGACCGAGGCCTCGCTGAGCTTTCTCGGCCTCGGCATCCAGCCACCGGAGCCGAGCTGGGGCTCCGACCTCGGAAAGGGGCGCGAGTTCATGGAGCTTGGCACCTACCAGGTCTTGTTCCCGGGGCTGATGATCATGCTCGCCGTGCTCGGCTTCAACCTGCTCGGCGACGGGCTGCGCGACTTCTTCGACCCCCGCATCCGCAAGGCGGGCTGACATGGAGTGTGAGTGATGAAACCGATCAAGGTCGCGGCGATCCAGGCCGCATCGCGGGCCGCCAGCCACGCCGACAAATGGGCCGGCGCCGACGTGCCGCACGCGCTGGAACTGCTCGACGCCGCCGCGGCGCAGGGTGCCGACCTTGCCTGCTTCCCCGAGCTCTACCCGCTGGTGGGCGAGACGGAACTGTGCGCCGCGGCGCGACGTCACGGCATGCACGTGATCGCCGGGCTCGCCGACGGCACGCGGGCGCGCTGGCACAATACCAGCGTGATCATCTCGCCGGAGGGCGCGATCATCGGCCGGCAGACCAAGAACTATCCGACCGCCGGCGAGGTGGACAACGGCGTGGTCGCGGGCACGGAGTTCACGGTGTTCGAGACAGCGCTGGGGCGGTTCGGCATCGTGATCTGCGCCGATTTCGCCTTCTTCAGCGACGGCGCCGAGGCCTGCCGGGCCGGCGATGCCGACGTGATCTTCAACCCGGCCGTGTGGTTCGCGCTGGCCGAGGCGTTTCCCCACACGGTGGCCGGCCGGCACATGGAGTATTCGGTGCCGGTCATCGGGGTGAACGTCGCCCGGCCCGCGCAGGCCCGCGCGGACGGCAGATTCCCGCCGGCGGGCGGCTACAGCACGGTCTGCGTGCCGCCGCCGATCCGCGACATGGACGAGCTGTGGGCGTGGTTCCGGGCCAAGCCCGAGGGCATCGATTCCACACGGGGGTTCATCCACACGCTCGGCGCCGGCGAGGACATGATCGTGGTCGAGATCGACATCGACGCCGTGCGCCGCTTCCCCGGCTATTTCTCCACCCGGGTGTCGCAGCGCGCGCGGGCGATGGCCTGACCGGCCCGGTGGCCGAGCTGCTCGAACTGCGCGACCTCGCGGTCAGCTTCCGGACCGAGGGCGGGCGGGTGCGCGCGGTGAACGGCGTGTCCTACCGGCTGGCCGAGGGCGAGGTGCTGGGGGTGGTCGGCGAAAGCGGGTCGGGCAAGAGCGTGCACGCGCTGTCGATCATGCGGCTGATCGATCCGCAGGCGGGGCGCATCGATGGCGGGGAGATCCGGCTGCGCGGGCGTAATCTGCTTGCGCTCGACGAGGCGGCGATGCGGCAGGTGCGCGGCCGGCAGGTCGCGATGGTGTTCCAGGACCCGATCTCCTCGCTCAACCCGGTCTATACGATCGGCTTCCAGCTCGGCGAGGTGCTGCGCCAGACGCTGGGCCTGTCGCGGGTGGAGGCGGCAGGGCGCGCGGCGGCGCTGCTGACCCAGGTGGGGATTCCCGACGCGCGGCAGCGGCTGGGCAGTTATCCGCACGAGTTGTCGGGCGGGATGCGCCAGCGCGTGATGATCGCCGCCGCGATCGCCTGCGGCCCGGCACTGGTGATCGCCGACGAGCCAACCACGGCTTTGGACGTGACGATCCAGGCGCAGATCATCGAGCTGGTGCGGCGGCTACAGGCCGAGATCGGGCTGGCGGTGATCTGGATTTCCCACGATTTGGGGGTGATCGCCGGCATCGCCCAGACGGTGAACGTGATGTATGCCGGCCATGTCGTGGAGCGCGGCCCGGTGCGGGCGATCTTTCGCCATCCGCACCACCCTTACACCGCCGGGCTGCTCGCCTCCCTGCCGCGCGCCGACGAGCCGGC
>JBGAIK010000093.1:0-16178 GCA_044225615.1 Acetobacteraceae bacterium
GTCGTAGAGGTCGCGGGCGGAGGCGATCTCCACCACCCGGCCCAGATACATCACCGCCACGCGGTCGCTGATGTGCTCGACCACGCTGAGATCATGGGCGATGAACAGGTAGGTGAGGCTGAGGCGCTCCTGGAGGTCCTCCAGCAGGTTGATGACCTGCGCCTGGACGGAGACGTCCAGCGCCGAGACCGGCTCGTCGCAGACGATCAGCTTGGGCTCCACCGCCAGTGCCCGGGCGATGCCGATGCGCTGGCGCTGGCCGCCGCTGAACTCGTGCGGGTAGCGGCGCATGTGGTCGGCACGCAGGCCGACCATTTCCAGCAGCTCCGCCACCCGCTGCTCCTGCTGGCCGCGCCCGCGGGCCAGGCCGTGGATGGTCAGCGCCTCGGCGATGATGGTGCCCACCGTGTGGCGCGGGTTGAGCGAGGCATAGGGGTCCTGGAAGATGATCTGCATCTCGCGCCGCAGGCCGCGCAGCGCCTCGCCGTCCATGGCGCGCACGTCCTGGCCGCGGAAATGGATCTCGCCGGAGGTGGGCTCGATCAGCCGCAGGATGCAGCGGCCGGTGGTGGACTTGCCGCAGCCGGATTCGCCGACCACGCCGAGGGTCTCGCCGGCGCCGACTTCGAGGCTGACGCCGTCCACCGCGTGCACGGTGTCCACCGTGCGCGCGAAGATGCCGCCCTTCACCGCGAAATGCTTCTTGAGGTTGCGGACGGACAGCAGGGGCGTGGTTTCGCTCATAGGATGCAGGCCGCCTTGTGGCCGGGGGCGACCTCGCGCAGCGGCGGGTCGGCGGTGCGGCAGGCATCCATGGCGAAGCCGCAGCGGTCGGCGAAGCGGCAGCCTTCGGGTGGGTGCAGCAGGTTGGGCACCGTGCCGGGAATCTGCTCCAGCCGCTGGCGGCCATGGTGGCTGGCGTCGACGCGCGGGATGGAGCGGATCAGGCCCTGGGTGTAGGGGTGGCGCGGGTTGCCGAACAGCTCCTCCACCGGCGCTTCCTCGACCACCTTGCCGGCATACATGACCACCACCCGCTGCGCCGTCTCGGCGACGACGCCCATGGCGTGGGTGATGAGCATGATCGCCATGCCGAACCGGCCCTTCATGTCGGCCAGCAGTTCCAGGATCTGCGCCTGGATGGTCACGTCGAGCGCGGTGGTGGGCTCGTCGGCGATCAGCAGCTGCGGCTTGCACACCAACGCCATGGCGATCATGGCGCGCTGGCGCATGCCGCCGGAAAACTGGTGCGGATAGTCGTGCACACGCTTCTCGGCGTTGGGGATCTGCACCAGGCGCAGCATCTCCACCGCCCGGTCGAGCGCCGCCTTGCGCGAAAGATTCTCGTGCGTGCGCAGCGATTCGGCGATCTGGTCGCCGATCGTGTAGACCGGGTTCAGCGAGGTCATCGGCTCCTGGAAGACCATGGCGATCTCGCGGGCGCGGATCGCATCCATTTCCGCCGGGCCGAGCGGGATCAGGTCGCGGCCGCGCCAGACGATCTGCCCGTCCATGAAGCGGCCCGGCGGCATGTCGAGCAGCTTCAGCACGCTGCGGGCGGTCACGGTCTTGCCGCAGCCGCTCTCGCCGACCACGGCCAGCGTCTCGCCGGCGGCGACCGACAGGCTGACGCCGTCGACGGCACGGACCATGCCGTCGTCGGTCTTGAACCAGGTCTTGAGCCCGCGAATGTCGAGGAGAGGTTCGGCCATCGGCTGCCTAGAGGACGCGGCGCGGGTCGAGCGCATCGCGCAGCCCGTCGCCGATGAAGTTGATCGACAGCACCGCGAGGAAGATCGCCGAGCCGGGGAACAGCGCCCAGTGCGGCGCGATGTCGAGATAGTCCTTGGCGTCGAACAGCACGCGGCCCCAGGTCGGGATGTCGGGCGGGAAGCCGAGGCCGAGGAAGGACAGCGTGGATTCGGCAAGGATCGCGGCGGCAACGTCGATCGTGCCGGCGACGATGACCGGGCCCAGCGCGTTGGGCAGGATGTGGTGCACCACCAGCCGCAGGCGGGATGCGCCGAGGGCGCGGGCGGCCTCCACGAACTCCTTCTCGCGGATGGACAGGAACTGCGCGCGCACGAGCCGCGCCGTCGGCATCCAGCGCAGGCCGCCGATCACCGCCACGATCAGCACGAACACGCCGCCCTCGGGGCCGAGCAAGCCCTTCAGCGTGTCGCGGAAGAGGTAAATGACCAGCAGCAGCAGCGGCAGCTGCGGCAGCGAGAGGAACAGGTCGGTCAGCCACATCAGGCCCGAATCCACCCGCCCGCGCGACATGCCGGCGATCGAGCCGATCAGCACGCCCACCACGATGGCCACGACCATCGCGGCGAGGCCCACCGACAGCGAGATGCGGCCGCCATAGATCAGCCGCGCCAGCACGTCCTGGCCGAGGTCGTCGGTGCCGAACGGGTGCGCGAGGGAGGGGCCCTGGAGCTGGGCGCTGAAGTCGATCTCGTTGATCGCGACGGGCCAGATCACCGGTCCGACCAGGATGAACAGCACCACCACGCCGAGCACGCCGAGGCTGATCAGGGCCATGCGGTGCCGCTTGAACCGCCGCCAGGCGTCGCGCGCGGGCGAGAACTGCTCCGCCGGGCGGGCCGCCGCGACTGCGGCCGGTGCCGCGGCCTCAGCGGAGGGCAATGCGGGGGTCAAGCCAGCCATACAGTATGTCCGCGATCAGGTTGAAAAGGATGACAAGGGCGGCGAAGACGAAGGTGACGCCCATGATCACCGGCGTGTCGTTGGCAAGCATGGCGGCGATCAGCAGCGAGCCGATGCCGGGCACGCGGAAGATCTGCTCGGTGACGATGGCGCCGCCGAACACCACCGGCATCTGCAGCGCCACCAGCGTCACCACCGGGATCAGCGCGTTGCGCACCACGTGCGCCACCAGCACCTTGCGCTCGCCGATGCCCTTGGAGCGCGCGGTGGTGACGTAGTCGAGCTTGATCACCTCCAGCACCGATGAGCGCACGAAGCGCACCAGCGAGGCGCCCTGGAACAGGCCCAGCACGCTGACCGGCATGATCGACTGGCGGATCTGCTCCCAGACCGCGCCCCAGCCGGTGCCCTTCAGCTCGGTGCTGTAGACGATCGGCAGCCAGCCGAGATTGATGCTGAACACCAGGATCATCAGCAGGCCGGTGAAGAAGGTCGGCAGCGAGAAGCCGATGAAGGCGAAGGTGTTGGCGATCTTGTCGAACCAGGAGTAGGGCCGGGCGGCTGCCAGCACGCCGATCGGGATGGCGATGACGATGGCGAGCAGCTGCGAGGCGCCGATGACGATGATGGTGGTGGGCAGGCGCTGCAGGATCAGCGTATCGACATTGACGCGGCTGACGAAGGAGAATCCCCAGTCACCCTGCAGCATGGCGATCAGCCAGCGAAAGTAGCGCAGGTAGATCGGGTCATCGAGGCCGAACTGGGCCCGCAGCGCGAGCCGCACCTCGGCCGGCACGTTGGGGTTGGTGACCAGCTCGCCGAACGGATCGCCCGGGGCGAGCGCCAGTACGGTGAACAGCACCACGCTGATGCCGAGCAGGGCGGGGATCGCCAGAAGCAGGCGACGGACCAGGAAGGCGCGGGACAAATCGTGCTCCGGGGGCTGGTAAGGGTGCGGGGGCGGCGCGCGGCCGCCCCCGCATGGCCGTCAGGCCGTCTTGAACCAGTCCTGGATCGCCCAGAAGTTGCTGTCCCAGCCGCTCGGCGCGACCTGCAGCTTCAGGTTCACCGCCGAGACGCCCGGCCGGTAGATCACCGGGATCACCACCCGGTTCTGGATCACCATGTCATTGAGCTTGATGTACATCGCGGCGCGCTTGACCGGATCGAGCTCGGCCTCGGCCTGGAAGTAGAGCTTGTCCCACTCCTCGCTGCGCCACCGCGTGATGTTGCGACCCTGCCACTTGTTGTCCTTCTGCGCCACCTCGCGCGAAAGGTAGGTCTGCATCCAGATTCCCGGGTCCGGCTGGTTGGGGCCGGTCGTGTACATCTGCAGGTCGGTGTAGAAATGCGGGTAGGTGTCGGGGTTGGCGACGTCGGACGAGAAGTAGACCGAGGCCACGACCGACTTGATCTCGATGTCGATGCCGGCCTTCTGGCACGCCTGCTTGACGATGGCCTGGGTCTTCTGGCGCGGCTGGTTGATCGAGGTCTGGTAGACGTATTTCAGCTTCACGCCGCCCTTCTCGCGGATGCCGTCGCTGCCCTTCTTCCAGCCGGCTTTCTCGAGGATGTCGATCGCCTTGTCGACATTGAACTCGAACTTCGTGTTGGGCGAGCGGAAGCGCGACGGATTGTTCAGGTAGTTGGCGGTGGCGATGCCGGTGCGGCCGTAGATGAATTTCTCGACCGAGGCGCGGTCCACCAGCAGGTTCAGCGCCTCGCGCACCGCCATGTCGCCAAGCGATGGGTGGGTGGTCTTGATGCTCGACCGCTCGCCGTCCACTTCCTTCCACGGATCGGTGTTGTTGACCTGGATGTGCTCGATCGAGCCCGATTCGTTGATCACCACGTGGCCCTTGCCGCCGGCTTCGAGGCGCTTCAGCACCTCGTCCTCGACCTGCATGTTCCAGGCGTAGTCGTATTCGCCGGTCTGCAGCACGGCGCGGGCGGCCGAGACGGCGTCGCCGCCGCCCTTCATCTCGATGGCGTCGAAATGCGGCCGGTTGGCGATGTGGTAGTTCGGGTTGATGACGCCGGTCAGCAGGTCGCCCGGCTTGAATTCCTTGAACAGGTAGGGCCCGGTGCCGACCGGCTTGAGGTTGGTCGGCGCCTCGCGCGACTTGGCGCCCATGAAGTCCTTGAACAGGTGCTTCGGGATGATCATGCCGGCGGTGGCGCAGAAGGCGCTCGCCCAGAAGGGCTGCGGCGTCTCGAAGATCACCTTCACGGTCAGGTCGTCGACCTTCTGGACCGAGATGTCCTTGTAGGTGCCGCTGGTGACCGCGGCCGTGGCCGGATCCCGTGAATACTCCCAGTTGAACACCACGTCGTCGGCGGTGAAGGGCTGGCCGTCATGCCACTTCACGCCGGGCTTGAGCTTCCAGGTGACCGTCTTGCCGTCGGCGCTGAGCCCGCCATTCTCCTTGGACGGCACCTCGGCAGCCAGCACCGGGATCACGTTGCCGTCCGGATCGAAGCTCGCCAGCGGCTCGTAGAACATGCGCGAGCCGTCCTGGTCCTTGGTGCCGGTCGCGAAATGCGGGTTCAGCAGCGTCGGGCCCTGCCACCACAGCACCTTCAGCGTGCCGCCGCCGCCGGCCTTGGTGGGGGCGTATTTCGGCACCGACTGCGCCATCGCCACGCCGCCATGGGCGAGCAGCTGGGCTGCGATGGGGCCGGTCAGGCCGGCTGCGACCATGCGGCGCATGAAGCCGCGCCGCGACAGCTTGCCCCGGCGCACCCGCGAGATCAGGCCACGAAGTAGTCGTTCATCCATGATAGCCCCCTGCAACAATGCGTCACATCCTCGGCTGCTGCCGGGCGTGACTTGGTTGTCCGACACATACCAGATATGTGCCGGACAGGCGCAAGCAAATCCGAAACGGGAAGCGGCGTCTAGCCCCGGGGATGCGTGCGCTGCCAGACGGACAGCAGATGGGCGGTGTCGACCGCGGTGTAGCGCTGCGTGGTGGACAGGCTGGCATGGCCCAGCAGGTCCTGGATGGCGCGCAGGTCGGCGCCGCCGGCAAGCAGGTGGGTGGCGAAGGAATGGCGCAGCGCGTGCGGCGTGGCGTGCTCGGGCAGGCCGTGCAGGCGGCGGAAGTCGCGCAGCGTGCGCTGGGCGACGCCTGGATTCAGGCGGTCGCCGCGGGCGCCGGTGAACAGCGGCGCGTCGCGGCTGCCCCCGGGGTGCAGGCGCAGCCAGGCGGCGACGGCGTCCCGGACGGCGGGCAGGACAGGGACGATGCGCTGGCGCCCGCCCTTGCCGGTGACCAGCAGCGGCGCCTCGGCCCCGGGCAGCGGGGCGTCGGCGAGGTTGAGCGCGAGCGCCTCGGCGATGCGCAGGCCGGTACCGTAGAGCAGGGCGAACAGGGCGGTGTCGCGGGCCTGGATGGCCGGCGTGTCGGAGACCTCGCCGATATCGATGGCGACGTCCTTCGCCTGCGCGACGGTCAGTGCCTTCGGCAGCGGCTTCTTCGCGCGCGGGGCGGCAAGGGCCGCGACATGGGCGTTGCCGACGCCGCGATGGCGGGCGAGCCAGCGGAAGAAGCTGCGGGCGGCGGCAAGGTAGTAGCTGCGGGTGGCATTGCCGCGGGCACGCTCGCCCGGGCGGGGCTTCGCCTCGTACGCCAGCCAGGCGCGAAAATCGGCCTGGCGCAGGGCGCCGAGCGCGGCGAGGTCCGGCTCGCCGCCCAGGTGCTGGCGGAGGAATCCGAGCAGGCGTGCCAGATGATGGCTGTAGGCATCCACCGTCAGGGCCGATGCGCGGCGCTCATGCGTGAGCCAGGCGAGGAAGTCCTGCCGCGCCGCCTCCGCGGTCATCTGCGGCGCAGCGCCACGGCCAGCGCGCGGCCGAGGAAGCCCAGCGCGCCGCTGCCCTGGGCCGGATCCAGCGCACCGGCATCGCGCGCGGCCAGCGCGAGCAGGGCAGGGGGGCCGGCGCCGGGAACGCGCACCAGCGCCTCGTGTGCGGCCAGTCGCACCGCCTCGCCATGCAGCGCGACCTCGGCGAGGCCGGCGCGGAACACCACCGCGCGGGTGCCGAGCAGGCTGGCAACCATGCCCGCCGGCAGGGCGCGGCACCCCTCGGCCGCGCTCTCGGCGCACAGCGTGGCGGCGTCGATGGCCAGCAGCGCCGGAAACTCGGTGGCGACGCATTCGGCGGCGTCGCTCGCGGCGAGCAGGGCGAGCACCGCCTCCTGCACGCGCTGCGTCAGCCCGGCGGCGGCGCGGCCGGCGGCGAGCAGCCCCTCGGAGTGGGCACGCTCGATGCGCAGCAGCGCGGCCATGTGGTCGGCCAGAACCTCGCCATGCACCCGCACCGGCGGCACGAGGCCGCGGTAGCGCCCGGGCGCCTCGGCCAGGAAGCCCGGGTTGGCGCGCAGGAACGCCTCGACCTGCCCGGCCGTGAGCTCAGGCACCGGCCGCTCAGGCGCTGGCCGCTCAGGCGACCGACGCTCAGGCAATGGTCTGACCGGTCTTGGCCCAGTCGGCGAGGAAGGCGGCCAGGCCCTTGTCGGTGAGCGGATGGTTGTAGAGCTGCCGCAGCACCGCCGGCGGCAAGGTGGCGACATGGGCGCCGAGCTTTGCGACCTGGAGCAGGTGCACCGGATGACGAATGCTGGCGGCCAGCACCTTCGTCTTCAGCGCCGGATAGTTGCTGTAGATCGTCATGATGTCGGCGATCAGCTCCACCCCGTCCTGGCCGATGTCGTCAAGGCGGCCGAGGAAGGGGCTGATGAAGGTGGCGCCGGCCTTGGCCGCCAGCAGCGCCTGCACCGCGGAAAAACAAAGCGTGACGTTCACCATCGCGCCGTCGTCGGACAGCGCCTTGCAGGCGCGCAGCCCGTCCGGCGTCAGCGGCACCTTCACCGCGATGTTGGGGGCGATGGCGCGCAGCACCTTGGCCTCCTTCATCATCGCCTCGTATTCGGTGGCGGCGACCTCGGCGCTGACCGGGCCGGGCACGATGGCGCAGATTTCCTTGACCACTTCGAGGATATTGCGGCCCGACTTGGCGATCAGGGACGGGTTGGTGGTGACGCCGTCGAGCAGGCCCGTGGCGGCGAGGGACTTGATCTCGGCCGTGTCGGCGGTGTCGACGAAGAATTCCATGGCGGCGTATCCGGCTGTTGTGGGGTCTGTCGCACGGGCGACCGATCGGGCACAGCTTACAGGATGGGGGCCGTGGTCAGGAAGCGCGAGGCGCAGGCGGAGCTGCTGGACGAACCGGCACGGCAGGACCGCGTGCCGGTGCTGCTGCCCTATCCGTTCGCCGGCCCGTTCGACTACCGCGTGCCGCGCGACATGCAGGCGCGGCCCGGCGACCTCGTGCTGGTGCCGCTCAACCGCCGCGAGGAGGTCGGCGTGGTCTGGGACGGGCCGCCCGACCACACGGTGGGGGACAACCGGTTGCGGGCCATCGTCGGCGTGCTCGACGCGCCGCCGATGGGCGCGGATCTGCGTCGCCTGGTGGATTGGATCGCGTCATACACCGTCACGCCGCCGGGCGAGGTGCTGACCATGGCGCTGCGCACCAACGCGCTGCGCGCCGAGCCGGTGCCGCTGGGGTGGCGGCTGGCAGCGGAGATGCCCGAGCTTCGCATGACCGATGCCCGCCGCCGCGTGTGCGAAGCACTGGCGGCGGATGCGCCGCTGACCGGGGCGGAGCTGATGCGCCGGGCGGGGGCTTCGCATGCCGTGGTCCGCGGCCTCGCCGATGCCGGGGCGCTGGTGCCGGCAGCGCTGCCCGCCGTGCCGGACTTCCCGCCACCCGATCCCGACCATCCCGGCCCGGACCTGTCCGGCGACCCGGGGGCCGCGGCCGCGGCCCTGCGGGAAGCGGTGGCGGCGCGCGACTTCTCGGTGACGCTGCTCGACGGCGTGACCGGCTCGGGCAAGACCGAGGTCTACCTGGAGGCGATCGCCGCCTGCCTGCGCGAGGGCCGCCAGTCCCTGGTGCTGCTGCCGGAAATCGCGCTGTCCTCGCAATGGCTGGCCCGGTTCGAGCGCCGCTTCGGCGCGGCCCCGGCGGTCTGGCATTCCGACCTGGGCTCGAAGCTGCGGCGCCGCACCTGGCGCGCCGTGGCGGCCGGGCAGGCGCAGGTGGTGGTCGGCGCCCGCTCGGCGCTGTTCCTGCCCTTTCCCGATCTCGGCCTCGTCATCGTCGACGAGGAGCACGAGACCGCGTTCAAGCAGGAGGAGGGCGTGATCTACCACGCCCGCGACATGGCGGTGGTGCGCGCCCGGCTGTGCGCCGCGCCCTGCGTGCTGGTCTCCGCCACGCCGAGCCTGGAGACGGTGGCCAACGTGGAGGCCGAGCGCTACCGCCGGCTGCATTTGCCGGATCGCCATGGCGGAGCCTCCTTGCCCGAGATCGCGCTGGTCGACCTGCGCGAGACACCGCCCGAGCGGGGCAGCTTCGTCGCCCCCCCGGTGCTGGCGGCCATCGCGGCGACGTTGGCGCGGGGCGAGCAGGCGATGCTGTTCCTCAACCGCCGCGGCTATGCGCCGCTCACGCTGTGCCGCGCCTGCGGCCATCGCATGCAGTGCCCGAACTGCACCGCCTGGCTGGTCGAGCACCGGGCACGGCACGAGCTGCAATGCCACCATTGCGGCCACGCGGTGCCGATCCCGAAGACCTGCCCCGCCTGCCAGGCCGAGCATAGCCTCACCCCGATCGGCCCCGGCGTGGAGCGCATCACCGAGGAGGCGCGCCGCCGCTTTCCCGACGCCCGCATCCTCGTCATGGCCAGCGACACGCTGCCCGGCCCGCACGCCGCGGCCGAGGCGGCACGCGCCATCGAGGCGCGCGAGGTCGATCTCGTCATCGGCACCCAGATCGTCGCCAAGGGCTGGCACTTCCCGCATCTGACGCTGGTCGGCGTGGTGGATGCCGATCTCGGCCTCGCCGGCGGCGACCTGCGCGCGGCGGAGCGGACGGTGCAGCTGCTCCACCAGGTCTCCGGCCGCGCCGGGCGGGCCGAGGCGCCCGGCCGTGTGCTGCTGCAGACCTTCGCGCCCGAGCATCCGGTGATGCAGGCGCTGCTGCTCGGCGACCTCGACCGCTTCATGGCCCAGGAGGCGGCGCAGCGCCGGCCGGGCAACTGGCCGCCCTTCGGCCGGCTCGCGGCGCTGATCGTCTCGGCCGATTCGGCGGAGGCGGCGGACCTGCTCGCCCGCGAGCTGGGGCGGACGGCACCCCATGGCGAGGGCATCGTCACGCTGGGCCCGGCGCCGGCCCCGCTCGCGATCCTGCGCGGCCGGCACCGGCGCCGGCTGCTGCTCAAGACCCGGCGCGACATCGCCGTGCAGCCGCTGCTGCGCGCCTGGCTGGCCCAGGTCCAGGCCCGCGGCACGGCGCGGATCGAGGTCGACGTGGACCCGATCAGCTTCCTCTAGCCGATGCGGGAATCACGCGATCAGACACGGTCTTGCCCGATCATGACTGGTTCGACTTGAATCCGTCATGATCTAGCGGTCGGGCGGCGCGCCCAGGCGAGGCTCCCGGCGCTGCGGCGGCTGGCCGGCGCGGCGCGGCGGCGTGGCGGGTTCCGGCGGCTCCTCCGGCAGCGGCTCGCCGCGCGGCAGGGGCAGGCGGCGCAGCACCTGCTGGAGGTCGGCATGGATGTCGTCCAGCCGCGCCTCGAGCTCGTCGAGCCTTGCCTTGAGGCCGAACACGCTGAACGGCATGGCCAGCAGCAGCAGCGCGTAGAGCGCCACGATGGCGATGATCAGGCCTGCAGCCCAGCCGGGCAGCCAGTCGGGGAGGGTCGGGACCGCGGACATGAACCCAATGTAGCCATGCAGTGCCGGGTTTGCGATGGACGCGCGGCCCGGATTCGGCCAATTTCCGCCGCCCGACCCCATTCCCCATCGGCATCGCCTCGCGATTCCGCAACGACAAGGTCACATGCATGCTGCTTCTGATCCCCGGCCCGGTCACCACCCGGCCGGAGGTGCGCCAGGCCATGGCGCAGGACGTCGCCCCCTGGGACAACGACTTCCGCCCACTCTATGTCGGCGCGCGCAACCGGGTCCGCGCCATCGCCCGTGCTTCGGCCGCCACGCACAACGCGCTGTGCCTGCAGGGTTGCGGCCATTTCGGCATGGAGGCGGCGATCCGCACCTTCCTGCCGCCGGGCGGGAAGCTGCTGGTGCCGCTGACCGGCCAGTATGCCGACCGGCTGGTGAAGCTCGCCGCCGAGTGCGGGCGGGTGCCGGTGAAGCTGGCCATACCGCAGGATCAGCCCCTGGCGCCGGAAGCGGTGGCGGCGGCATTGGCGGCGGATGCGGCCATCTCCCATGTCGGCCTCGTCTACAGCGAGACCAGCTCCGGCGTGGTGCACGACCCGGCGGCGATCGGCGCCGTGGTGCGGGCGGCGGGGCGGCGGGTGATCCTGGACTCGGTCTCGGCCTTCGGCGCGCTGCCGCTGTCGCTCGACGACCAGCCGGAGATCGACGCGGCGCTGTTCACCTCCAACAAATGCCTGGAAGGCATGCCCGGCCTGGTGTTCGCGGTGGCGCGCATCGACCGGCTGGAGACGTCCGCGGGCAATGCCGGCAGCTGGTCGTTCGACCTCGCCGATGTGCATGCCAACACCGTCCGCAGCCCGGGCGGGTTCCGCTTCACCCCGCCGGCGCAGGTGCTGATGGCGTTCCTCGCCGCGCTCGACCTGTACGACGCCGAGGGCGGCCAGCCCGCGCGTTTCGCACGCTACCGCGCCAATGCCGACACGCTGTATGCGGGCATGCGCCGGATCGGCATGGCGCCGTGCCTGGCGCGCGAGCACCAGGGCCCGATCGTGATGAACATCCACGCCCCCGACGACGCGGCCTGGTCGCTGCAGGGCTTCGTCGATGCGCTGAAGCGGCGCGGCTTCCTGATCAGCAATTTCTACAACACCGCCTATCCGAGCTTCCGGGTGGGCTGCATCGGCGCGATCACGCCGGCCGACATGGCGGCGTTCGTGGATGCCTGCGACGCGGCGCTGGCGGAACTTGGCGTGCGCAACCGCGCCCCGGCACGGAAGGCGGCGTGAGATGAGCACCGACCAGGAAATCGCCCGCGCCCACACGCTGCGCCCGATCGCCGAGATCGCGGCGACCGCCGGCATCCCGGCCGAGGCGCTGATCCCCTACGGCAAGCACAAGGCCAAGGTGGAGTTCGACTTCGTCCGCTCGGTGCAGGACCGGCCCAACGGCGCGCTGGTGCTGGTCACCGGCATCAACCCCACCCCGGCGGGCGAAGGCAAGACCACCACCACGGTCGGCCTCGGCGACGCGCTGCGCGCGCTCGGCCAACGCACCATGATCTGCCTGCGCGAGCCCAGCCTGGGCCCGTGCTTCGGGGTGAAGGGCGGTGCGACCGGCGGCGGCTATGCGCAGGTGGTGCCGATGGAGGACATCAACCTCCATTTCACCGGCGACTTCCACGCCATCACCTCGGCCAACAACCTGCTGGCCGCGATGCTCGACAACCACATCTACTGGGGCAACGAGCTGGGGCTGGACGCGCGCCGCGTCACCTGGCGCCGCGTGCTGGACATGAACGACCGCGCCCTGCGCAGCGTGGTGAACGGCCTGGGCGGGCTGACCGCCGGCCCGCCGCGCGAGGACGGGTTCGACATCACGGTGGCCTCCGAGGTGATGGCGGTGTTCTGCCTCTCCCGCGACCTCGACGACCTCACCGCTCGCCTCGGCCGGATGATCGTCGGCGCCCGGCGCGACGGCAGCTTCGTCACCGCCGCCGAGCTCAAGGCCGACGGCGCCATGGCCGCGCTGCTGCGCGACGCGCTGATGCCCAACCTGGTGCAGACGCTGGAGGGCACGCCGGCGCTGGTGCATGGCGGGCCGTTCGCGAACATCGCGCATGGCTGCAACTCGGTGATGGCGACCTCGCTGGGCCTCAGGCTCGCCGACGTGGTGGTGACCGAGGCCGGGTTCGGCGCCGATCTCGGCGGCGAGAAATTCCTCGACATCAAGTGCCGCCAGGCAGGGCTCGCCCCGTCCTGCGCGGTGGTGGTCGCCACCGTCCGCGCGCTGAAGATGAACGGCGGCGTGGCCCGCGCCGATCTCGGGCGCGAGGATGTGGCGGCGGTGCGGCGCGGCGTGGTCAACGTGCTGCGTCACGTCGAGAACATGAAGAAGTTCGGCCTGCCCGTGGTGGTCGGCCTGAACCGCTTCACCAGCGACACCGACCCTGAGATCGCGGCCGTCGCCGAGGCGCTGGGCGGGATCGGCACCAGGGTCTGCGTGTGCACCCATTGGGGCGACGGCTCGAAGGGCGCGATGGACCTGGCCCGCGCGGTGCAGGCGGAGATCGCCGCGGGCGGGGCGGCGTTCCGGCCGCTCTATCCGCTCGACATGCCGCTGGCCGAGAAGCTGCGCACCATCGCCCGCGAGATCTACCGCGCGCGCGACATCGAGCTGCCGGCGGCGGTGGCGCGCAAGCTGGCCAGCTACGAGAAGGCCGGGTTCGGGGGCGTGCCGATCTGCGTCGCCAAGACGCAATACAGCTTCAGCGCCGACCCGACCCTGCTTGGTGCCCCTGAGGGCCATATGCTGCCGGTGCGCGACGTGCGGCTGTCCGCCGGCGCTGGCTTCGTGGTGGCGATCGCCGGCGAGATCATGACCATGCCGGGCCTGCCCCGCGTGCCGGCGGCGGAGGGCATGCGGTTGACCGAATCGGGCGAGATCACCGGTCTGTTCTGAGCGGGCGTTAACCCGATGGTGGGATGGGGCTGACAGGCTTGGACGAGATGACCCCTGCCGCCCAGAACCGCCGGCCCGCCGCCGCCCGGCCGCGCCTCGCCGGCCTGCCGAGCAGCGTGGTGCTGTTCATGCTCGACCTGCTCGCGGTGCTCGGCGCCTGGCCGCTGCTGCTGTGGGCGGGGCAGGCCGGGCGCATCCTGCCGGCGGACTGGCGGGCGGCGCTGTATCCGGCCGCCGACCTGCTGCTGCTGTATGCGATGGGGCTGTACCGGCGCGACGCGATGATCGCGCTCAGGCGGTCGGGCGCGCGGCTGCCGCTGGTGGTGGGCCTCGGCATGGTGCTGGCCACGGCCGCCTCGGCGGCGGCGGGGCTGCTGCGCGGCGACCGGGTGGACTGGAGCGACCAGGCGGCGGGGCTGGCGGTGGCGACGGTGGCGTTCACGCTGGCCGCGGTTCTGGCGCGGGCTGCGTTCCGCACGCTGCGGCTGCGCGGCGTGCTGCACCGGCACCTGCTGATCCTCGGCGCCGGCGCGCGCGCCTGGGACCTGCTGCTGATGCTTGGCCGCGAGGGGCGGACGCTGCACGACGTTGTGGTGTGCCTGCATGAGGACAGGTACGGCCCGATCGACCCCCGGCTGACCGCCGACCCCGCCGTGCGCATCCTGTCGAACGAACCGGTGCTGGAAACGGCGATGCGGGTGCGGGCCGACCAGATCGTGGTGGCGCCCGACGAGCGGCGGGGGATGGACCTCGCCCGGCTGCTGGCCTGCAAGCGGGCGGGTTTCCCGGTGGTGGAGTACCTGACCTTCGTGGAGCAGGAGATCCGCCGCGTGGACCTCAAGCGGATGGAGCTGGGCTGGCTGGTCTATTCCGACGGCTTCCGTTTCGGGCTGATGGACCGGCTGCTGAAGCGCCTGTTCGACCTGGCGGTGAGCGCCTGCCTGCTGGTGCTGACGGCGCCGTTCCTGGTGCTGGCGGCGCTGGCGATACGGCTGGAGGGCAAGGGGCCGGTGCTCTACCGGCAAGTCCGCGTCACCCGCGACGGCGCCCATTTCCCCATCCTGAAGCTGCGCACGATGCGGGTGGACGCCGAGGCCGGCGGCATCGTCTGGGCGCGCGCGAAGGACGACCGGGTGACGGCGGTGGGGCGCTTCCTGCGGCGGACGCGGATCGACGAGCTGCCGCAGCTGGTGAACATCCTGAAGGGCGAGATGAGCTTCGTGGGCCCGCGGCCGGAGCGGCCCGAATTCGTGGCCGAGCTGTCGCGGGAGATCCCGCTCTATGGGGAGCGGCACATGGTCAAGGCGGGGCTGACCGGTTGGGCGCAGGTGAACTACCCCTACGGCGCCTCGGTCGACGATGCGCGCTCGAAGCTGAGCTACGACCTCTACTACGTGAAGAACTTCTCGATCCTGTTCGACTTCGTGATCCTGCTGCAGACGCTGCGCGTGGTGCTGTGGCCGAGCGGCGTGCGGTAGGGCGGCGCGGCAGGTCCGCACAGACGATTTGCCCGATGCGATGCGGCCGCGAAAATATCCGCGCCGAAAACGCCCGCGATTTTTCTTGTATTTTTGCCACTATCCGCCGTATTGTCGCGATCACTCGAAATAAAATGATATCGGCTTCATCCATTTCAGGACATCGCACCATGGCGCTGCATCATCTTGATACAAGGCCACCGGCGCCCCGTTGGGATGGCAGCCGCGTCATGTTCACCGTTGTCGTTGCCGGCAGGCGGGTGCATTGCGGGATTTCCCGCGGCGCATTGCAGGAAGCCTGCGGCCCCCGCCACATGCGCGACCCTGATTTCCTGCCCGGCTTCGAGCGCGAGCGCCGCCGCATCGAGGCGATCGCCGTGGCGGTCGCCGCCATCCGGCCCGAGGGCGTCACCGGCATGCTGCATATCTGGGCCGATGACGTGACCGACCCGCCATCCGGTCCCGCCGCGTCGCGCTGTGCCCTTCATGCCGGGCATGGCTGAAGCCGGGCGCGGCAGCGCCGGTAAATTCGCCCTGATCCGCCACAGCGCCTATGCCCTCGGCGGCGATCCGGCCTTCGAAGAGGCCGTGGAAACCCGCGAGATCACCGATCGCGAGGCCCATCTGGTGCGGGCGTCGGGCGCGGTGGTGTATCCGTTGCGCGCGGCGGCCGATGCCGCCGGGCTTGCCGCCAATGCCGCCGCGGACGCCGCCGCCCGGGGCTGTTTTTCCAGCCTGCGCATCGCCGGCGCCGAATTCCACGTCCCGCGCACGACCTGACCGCCGGCCGGCCGCCCGGCGAAAGGAGACCCCGATGCCCCTGCACGGATCGCCGCCCTGGCAGTATGTGACGCTGGCGGAGGCGGCCGCCATCACCCGCCTGCGCGCCGCGGAGCTGCTGGCGCTGGTTGCGGCCGGCACGGGGCCGGCGCGGGTGCGGCTGTCCGGCCGGGACCGCATGCTGTTCCGCGCCGACATACTGGAGCGATGGGCGGCCCTGCGGCCGCACCGGCCATGAGGGCGCCCCTGGCCGCACTGGCCGTGCTGCTGGCCCTGACGGCGCGCGCGCAGGCCGCCGAGAGCGCGGATTCGCAGGCACGGCGGCTGATCGTCGCGAACAGCATCGAGCTGCAGCGCGTGGGCGGGCAGGTCTGCACATGCCCCTACCAGCGGCACGCCAACGGCGGAACCTGCAGCGGCCGCAGCGCCTATGATGCGGCCGGCCGCGGCGTGGTGCTGTGCTTCCGCGGCGACGTCACGCCGGCGATGATCGACGCCTGGCGCAAGGCCAACCCGTAGCGCCCACCCGGC
>JBGAIK010000388.1:0-2081 GCA_044225615.1 Acetobacteraceae bacterium
CGGCCGTTGCCGTGCCGCAGTGATTACCCCGTCATTTTCCGGGATTTACGGCGGCGTCCCGCAGCACGGCCACCATCCGCTCGAAGCATTGCCGCTGGGTGTTGTGCGCGAGCTGGTACGCCCGCGCCCGCTGGCCCATTGCCGCCGCCGCCGCGGGATCGGCCAGCAGCCGGTCGATCGCCGCCCGCAGCGCCGCCGCGTCGCCGATCGGCACCACCACGCAGCAATCGGCCGGCGGGATGTAGTCGCGCAGCGCCGGATTGTCCGAAACGATCACCGGCCGCGCCATCGCCATCGCCTCCAGCAGCGAGGTGACGCCGCAGGCATTGGGCGTGTCGAAGGTGCTGACCACCACGATCGCGGCGTCGGCGTAGAGCTGGCGGAACTCGGCATCGGGCAGGAAGCGCTCGATCAGCTCCACGTTCGGGTGCGCCGTGGGATCGAGGCGCACCGGCGTCCGCCCGGCCTTGATCCGCACCGGCACGTCCATGCCCCTGGTGGCCTGCAGGAGCACACCGAAGTCGCGCCCGGCATCGAGCCCGACGGAGAGAATGTGGCTGGCGCTGCCGGGGACCGGCCGCAGCGCGTCCAGATCCATCGCCATCGGCTGGAACACGCCGCGCGGGGGCGGGCGGTAGGTGCGCGCGAGCAAAGCAAGCTGGTTCGAGCTGTAGACGACCGCGCGATCGGCGTAGGGGATGGTCCGCCGGCACAGCCAGTCGCGGTATTTCCAGCCGGCCGACCACGACACCTCCCACAGCAGCACCGGCGGGCGGAAGCGCAGCAGCCGGCGCAGCAGCAGCAGCAGCAGCGTCGGGCTTTCGGTGTAGCCGACGATCGCCATCGCCCGGCGCCGGAATGCCAGCACCCGGAGCGCCCGGAGCGGGTCGAGCCCGGCATAGGCGTTGTGCATCCGCGCGAACGGGTTCCACGGGAAGCGGCCGGGCGAGATGATCTCGAAGTCGAGCCCCGCCGCCTCGAACACCTCGCGGAAGACTCGCGCCGCCGCGGAGTGGTCCTCCTGGACTGGCCTGGCCTGGGGCCGGAGAAAGACGACCAGCGGACGCCTGGGCTCAGCCACGCAGATGGCAGGCCACGTGCTGGCCCGGCGCCACCTCGCGCAGCGCCGGCGGCTCCTGGCCGCAGCGGGCGATGGCGATCGGGCAGCGGGTGTGGAAGCGGCAGCCGCCGGGCGGGTTGATGGGCGAGGGGATGTCGCCCTCCAGCACGATGCGGTCGGTGCGCGCCCGCGGGTCGGCGATCGGTGCGGCGGCGATCAGCGCCTCGGTGTAGGGGTGCAGGGGCGCGGCGAAGATCGTCGCCTTCGGCGCGAGCTCCACGATCTGGCCGAGATACATCACCGCGATGCGGTGGCCGATATGCTCGACCACGCCGAGGTCGTGGGAGATGAACAGGTAGGCGATGCCACGCTCCTCCTGCAGATCCATCAGCAGGTTCAGCACCTGCGCCTGGACCGACACGTCGAGCGCGGAGACCGCCTCGTCGGCCACGATCAGGCCGGGATCGAGCGCCAGCGCGCGCGCGATGCCGAGGCGCTGGCGCTGGCCGCCGGAGAACTCGAAGGCGTAGCGGGTCATCGTCTCGGCCCGCAGGCCCACCCGTTCCAGCAGCGCGGCGACCTTGTCGCGGCGGGCGGCGGCATCTGTTTCGGCGTAGTTCTCCAGCGGTTCGCCGACGATGGTGGCCACGGTCAGGCGCGGGTTGAGCGAGGCGTAGGGGTCCTGGAACACCATCTGGGCGTGGCGGCGATGCGGGCGCATGGCGCCGTCGCCCAGATGGGTCACGTCGGTGCCGCGCAGGCGGATGGTGCCCGCGGTCGGCTCCATCAGCCGCAGGATCAGCCGCCCGACGGTGGACTTGCCGCAGCCGCTCTCGCCCACCAGGCACAGCGTCTCGCCGGGCGCGATGCTCAGGGTGACGCCGTCCACCGCGCGCACGGTGGCCACCGTGCGGCGCAGCAGGCCGCGCTGGACGGGGAAGTGCTTGGTCAGGCCCTCCACCTCGACGACGGGGGCGGTCATGGAACGGCCTCCCAGCAGGAGACGGCGTGGCCGCCGGCC
>JBGAIK010000094.1:0-15734 GCA_044225615.1 Acetobacteraceae bacterium
GTTCGCCGCCAACCTGAAGGGCGGCAGCCCGGCCAACGTGCCCTCCATGCTGCGCGACCTGCGCCGCGGCCTGCGCGTCGAGGCCGACCACATCGTGGGCGACATGCTGGCGCGCGCGCTCGCCGCCGGTCATGCGGCGCCGATCCTGCGGGCGGCCCATACCCATCTGAAGGTCTATGAGGCGGGGCGGGTCAGGTCCTGATCGAGGCGCCGAGCGTCGCCACCGCCTTGCGCAGCACGTCCGCTCCCACCAGGCGCACCAGGTAGACGCCGAGGAGCGCGGGCTTGGCGTCGTCCGGGATCGTCCGATCGGCGGCAAGCTCGTCGATCTGGCGCCGGATCGCGGTCTGCTGCTCGTCGCTCACCGCCTGCTGGATCATGCTGAAGCACATCACCGGCAACGCCTTGTGCGCCTTGGCGAAGCTCACCGGCTGCATGATCAGCCCCGCCTCGTCGCCGCGGTTGCCGGCCTGCCAGCGGTCGATCATCAGCTCGGAGGCGTCGAGCAGCGATTTCAGCACCGCCGAAGGACCGATCCCGACATCGCTGCCACCGACCCGGACCGTGAACAGCGAGGTGCGGAAGAAGGCGATGGCGCCGAACCCGCCCAGCAGCACCTCCTTCACCTTCTGGTGCGGGTCGCCCTTGAAGACCTCGAACTCCTGCACCAGCATCAGCGCGGAAACGCCGGCCGCGACGTTGACGACGACATAGATCACCGCCCCGTCGGCCGCGATCAACCTGGCGGGATCGTCGCGGTAGCGCGAGACGACCTCCCCGAACCCCACGAGGCCCGCGAGCGCGGCGACGGCGGCCACCTGGAGCGCCAGTTTGCGCCCCTCCGCGCCCGGCACCACGTCCTGCACCCAGAACGACAGCAGCATGCCGAACGCGGCCAGCACCGCCAGCGCCAGCAGGTTGCGCATCATCCGCGCCGTGCGCAGCCCGGTCACCCCGTCGCGCAGCCACACCACGATCATGCCGCCGAGCAGCGCCGCAAGCCCGGCGCCGAGGCACAGGAACAGCACCTCCGCCGGCGCCACCGTCGTGCCGGACCACGCACGATAGGCCGCGCCGAACAGCGCACTGCAGGCGAGGGCGGCAAGCGGCGCGAGCGGCGAGCCGGACACCGCGGGCTACTTCGTGGCGGGGCGGAGGCTGTCCGCGATATCCTTGCCGGTCTCGGTGATGCGCACGCCGCTGCCCTTCACTTCCTCGACCAGGCCACGCGAGGACAGCGCGCTCACCGCATCGAGCAGCGTCGAAAGCGATCCGCCGGCGAGATCGAGCAGCGCCTTCAGCGGCACCACCGCGCCGGCCTGCTCGGCAAGCGCCTTCAGCACCAGGTCCAGCGTGTCGCCGGCGCGGGCATCCCCGCCCTTCAGGAAGGCGCCGAACAGGTTCACGTTCTGCAGCATCCGGCTTCTCCCAGAGCGTGATCGCTTGAGGCCGAAGGCCGGAAAGCGTCAATCACGCGATCAAACAAAGACTTCCGAGACCATGATTGGTTCGACTTGAACCAATCATGATCTAGCGTTGCAGGTGCGGCTTGGCCCCGCCTGGCAGTGCGGCCAACGCCACGCCGGCCACCCGCGCGGACACGGGCTGCGCGTGCATGGCATGCCGTGCCGCCAGGCGCTCCATCTGCCGTTCCGTCCGCCACTGGCGCCAGGCGTCGCGGATTTCCGGCCAGAACATCAGCACATAGGGCGCGAGCCACAGCTGGATGGCGAGCGCGCCAAGGAACCAGTTGAGGTTGAAGCCCATCGCTCCTGCCCCGGATGATGGCGTGATGATGGCCCTTGCCCGCGCGCCGTTCAAGCGGATCAGCGCGCCGGCGGCAGCGCGTCGATCCAGGCCGGGACCTGCGCCAGCGCCGCCTCCCGGGCCGCCGCATCCGCCCCACCATCGCGGCCCGGCCGGTTGCGCGCCCTGACCGGCGGCGCGTCGAAATCATGTCCCGCGCCGGCGAAGGGCAGCAGCTTCACCGCCGGCTGCCGGTCGAAAAGGGCGCGGCATGGCGCAACCGGCGCGCGCCGGTCGGCCTCGCCGGCCAGCGCCAGCATCGGCGCGGCGGGACGCCAGCCGGGCTCCGTCGCCACCTGGGCGCAAACCGGGTAGAAGACGACGAAGCCGCGCAGCAGGCCAGGCGGCACCTCGGCCGCCGGGCGCGCGGCGGCAAGCGCCGCGGTGCCGCCGTCCGACCAGCCCATGATCACGACCCCGCCCGCCGGCGTGCCCGGCCGTGCGGCAAGCCAGGCAGCGGCGGCCAGCGCGTCGTTCCGCCGGTCGCGCACCGCGGTGATGCTGCGCGTGTCGCGCGGGACCCGGCATTGCGGCCCCAGCCCGCGCGAGGCGTAGCTGTCCGGCGCCAGCACCATGTGCCCGCCCTGCACCAGCAGATCGATCCACTGCCTGTCACGCTTGCTGGGCCCGCCGCAGCCGTGCATCACCACGATCGCCGCGCCCCGCGGCCCGCCCGCCGGCGCGTGCAGTTCCGCCCGCAGCGCCACACCCTGCGCGGTGCGGATCACCACCGGCTCGGCCTGCGCCGGCGCCAGCGCCGCGACCAGCAGCAGCAGGCCATACAGAAACGTAATGCGCATGCGGCCTGTCTCCCTTCCCGCGCGGCTTTGCTTCGCCCGGCGATCCGGTTATGTGGCCAGGGCCCGCGAGGAGTTCAACCATGACCGTCGGCCGCTTCCCCGCCACCCGCATGCGCCGCAACCGCCGCGACGGCTGGACCCGTCGGCTGGTGGCCGAGAACCGATTGTCGGTGGACGACCTGATCTGGCCGGTCTTCGTCATCGCAGGCCAGGGCAGCACCACCGAGGTCGCCTCCATGCCCGGCGTCAGCCGGGTCACCGTGGACCGGCTCGCCGCCCATGTCGCGCCGGCGGCGAGGCTTGGCATTCCCGCCATCGCCCTGTTCCCGATGACGCCGCCCGAACTGAAGGACGCCGAGGGCACCGAGGCGACCAACCCCGACAACCTGATCTGCCAGGCCGCCCGCCTGCTCAAGCGGGAATACCCCGATATCGGCCTGGTCGGTGACGCCGCGCTCGACCCCTATACCGACCACGGCCATGACGGCGTGATCCGCGACGGCTACGTGGCCAACGATCCGACGCTCGCGATCCTGGAGCGCCAGTCGGTGATCCAGGCGCAGGCCGGCATCGACGTGATCGCGCCGTCCGACATGATGGATGGGCGCATCGGCGCGATCCGCACGGCGCTGGACGCGGCGGGGCTGATCGACACGCGGATCATGAGCTACGCGGCCAAGTATGCCTCGGCCTTCTACGGGCCGTTCCGCGACGCGGTCGGGTCTTCCAGTTCGCTCAAGGGCGACAAGAAGACCTACCAGATGGACCCCGCCAATTCCGACGAGGCGCTGCGCGAGGTCGAGCTCGACCTGCAGGAAGGCGCGGACATGGTGATGGTCAAGCCCGGCATGCCGTATCTGGACATATTGCGCCGGGTGCACGAGCGGTTCGGCGTGCCGTCCTTCGCCTATCAGGTGTCGGGCGAATACGCGATGATCATGGCCGCGGCGAACAATGGCTGGCTCGACCACGACCGGGCGATGATGGAGAGCCTGATGGCGTTCAAGCGCGCGGGCGCCGCCGGTGTGCTGACCTATTTCGCGCCCGCAGCGGCCAAGCTGCTGCAATCGGGATAGGATGCCGACACGCCGGGCCACCGCCAGCACCTTGCCGGCCGAGCCGACCCAGGCGCGGCGCTTCGGCAAGGCGCGCAGCGCCCAGGCCGCCGCGCTGCTGGAGGACTATGCCGAGCTGATCGCCGACCTGCACGCCAGCGCCGGCGAGGCGCGGCCCACCGACATCGCGCGTCGGCTCGGCGTTTCCCATGCCACCGCGATCAAGGCGATCGCCCGGCTGAAGCGCGAGGGGCTGGCCACCGCCCGGCCCTATCGCGGCGTGTTCCTGACCGAGGAAGGCGCCGCGCTGGCCGTGCGGGTGCGCACACGGCATCGACTGGTGGTGGACCTGCTGCGCGCGCTGGGCGTGCCGGCGGAGGCGGCAGAGCAGGATGCCGAGGGCATCGAGCACCATGTCTCCGACCTGACGCTGGCGGCGTTCGCGCGCTTCCTGAAGGAGAAGGCATGATGGCTTTCGAGGGCGGCTGCCTGTGCGGCCAGCTGCGCTACGCGAGCGCCGAGGCGCCGCGCTTTCAGGTGGTTTGCCACTGCACCGACTGCCAGAAATCCTCGGGCAGCGCATTCACGGTGAACCTGGGCGTGCGCAAGGAGACGCTCACGATCACCGGGCGGATGACAAGCTGGGAGGGCCGCGCCGACAGCGGCAATCCGGTGCTGCGAACGTTCTGCCCCGATTGCGGCTCGCCGATCCTGACCGAGATCGCGCTCGACCCCGGGGTGGCGATCCTGAAGGCGGGCACGCTGGACGATCCGTCCTGGGTGCGGCCGCAACGGCACATCTTCTGCGCCAGCCGGCAGGCATGGGGCCATCTGCCGGACGACGTGCCGACGCATGATCGCGCCACGCCGCCCGCGTGACGGCCGCGGCTACACCACGCCTTTCTTGCGCAGCGCCGCGATCTCGCCGTTGCTCATGCCGAGCAGGTCCTGCAGGATCTCCTGCGTGTGCTCGCCCAGCACCGGCGGCGGAACGCGGTAGTCCGGTGGCGTCTCCGACAGCTTTACCGGGTTTGCGATCACCTTCACCGGCACGCCGGAGGCGTGCGGCAGTTCGACCACCATCTCCCTGGCCCGGACATGCGGGTCCGCGAAGACCTGGTCCAGCCGGTTGATCGGGCCGCAGCCGATCTTCAGCTCCTCCAGTCGCTCGATCCACCAGGCGGTGGGGTGCTGTCGCGTCACCTCGGTCAGGGTGTCGGTCACCAGCTTGCGATTGGCGACTCGGGCAGGGTTGGTGGCGAAGCGGTCGTCGGCCAGCAGGTGCGACAGGTCGAAATTATCGCAGAAGCGCTTGAAGGTGGGGTCGTTGCCGACCGAGAGGACCATGTAGCCGTCCGCCGTCGGGAAGACCTGGTAGGGCACGATGTTGGGGTGCTGGTTGCCGAGGCGCGGTGGGTTCTCGCCGGTGGCGAGGTAGTTCATGCCCTGGTTGGCGAGCCAGGCGACGTGGGTGTCGAGCATGCCGATATCGACCTGCTGGCCCTGGCCGGTCTTCTCGCGATGGCGCAGGGCGGCGAGGATGCCGATGCAGCCGTAGAGCCCGGCGAAGAGGTCGGCGACGGGGACGCCGACCTTCTGCGGCTCGCCCTCGATCTCGCCGGTCAGGCTCATCACCCCGCCCATGGCCTGGATCAGCGCGTCGTAGCCGGGGCGCGGGGCGTAGGGGCCGGTCTGGCCGAAGCCGGTGATGGAGCAGTAGATGATGCCGGGGAAATCGGCGTGCACCTGGGCGTAGCCGAGCCCGTATTTCTCCAGCGCGCCGACCTTGAAATTCTCCACCAGGATGTCGGTGTCCTCGAGCAGGCGGCGGACTATGGCCTGGCCTTCCCTGCTCGCGATGTCGAGGGTGACCGAACGCTTGTTGCGGTTGACGCCGACGAAATAGGCACTTTCGGTGGTGCCGGGCATGGTGGGCGGGGCGAAGCCGCGGGTGTCGTCGCCGGTCGCGGGGCGCTCGATCTTGATCACCTCGGCGCCGAGATCGCCCAGCATCTGGGTGCAGGTGGGGCCGGCCAGGACACGGGTCAGGTCGAGGACGCGGAGGCCCTTCAGCGGTCCGGTGGCGTCCTTGGTGGGCATGGGGGAGCTCGCTGGTTGAGGTTGGTGACGAGGGTTATAGGCGGGCAGACAGGGGGTGCAAGGCGCGGCGGCGGCGCGCTCAGGGATGATCGCGCCCATCCGCAACGGTCCAGCCGGCCGGCAGTTCCGTGCGAAGCCGCGCCAGCGCGGCCAGCGCGTCGGCTGCAAAGCTGGCGCGGTCCTGCGCCGTCCAGGGGCCGGGGCTGCCCGGGTCGTCCCAGTCGATGGACGTGTCGTGGCGTGCGATCAAGCCATCGAGCACCGCGAGGAGCGGTTCCGGCAGCGCCAGCCGGCGATGGTCGACTGCGTATCCGAAGGCGTCGCGCGCGGCGGTGTTCGCCGCCCACAGGCAGGTGCCGGAGCCGGCATCGAAGAAGAAGCGGAAGGCGTGACCGCTCAAGACTGCGCCCGGTTCATGTATTCGAGCCCCTTCACCAGCGCCACCATGGCATCGATCGTGGGCGTGTGGACGCCGTGGGCGCGGGCGAGGCGGGCGACGGCGCCGTGGATGGTGTCGATCTCGGTGGGGCGGCGCCGGATCAGGTCCTCGCGCATCGAGGATTTGGAGGTGCCGGTGCCGCCGCCGGTGGTGTCGACGAGGCGCAGCAGCACCGAGCGTGCCTCGGCCACGTCGAGCGCGACGCCTTCGGCCGCGGCGACTGCGGCCGCCTCGTCAACGGCGCGGAACACCATCTCCTGCAGCGCGGGCACCTGCATGATCTCGAAGGAGCGCATGTCGGTGACGGCGGAGATGGCGCCGAGGGCGACATTGCCGAGCAGCTTTTTCCACTTCTCCCGCTTGATGTCGGCGCTGGCGGCGGTGGGCAGGCCGTGGGCGGTGAACAGGGCGGCGATCGCCTCGGCACGGGCGGACGGGCCGCCGGCGATCTCGCCGACGATGGTGGGGAGGTTGCCGTAGTTGCGGACGACGCCGGGGGCTTCCACGAGGCCGGCCTGGGCGGTGAGGCCGCCGAGCACGTTCTCGGCGCCAAGCACGGCGGCGAGGGCGGCCTCGTTGCCGAGGCCATTCTGGAAGCTGACGGCGACGGTGCCGTGGCCGAACAAGTGGCGGACGCTTTCGGCGGCGGCGCGGTTGGCGAAGGACTTGCACTGGAACAGCACGATGTCGGCGGCGGCGATCTCCGACGCGTCGGCGGTGGCGTTCACCCGGATGGCGCGGTCGCCGCCGACGCCCGTGATGCGCAGCCCGTGCGCCTGGATGGCGGCGACGTGCGCGGGCCAGGTATCGAGCAGGGTGACGTCGAGCCCGCCCTCGCCGAGCAGCCCGCCGAACAGGCCGCCCATGGCGCCGGCGCCGACGACGAGCACGCGGGTCATGCGTTGCTGACCCATTTCAGGATGTGCTGGCCGACGGCGACCAGCACGCCGTCCTGGTTGGTCACGCTGATATCGGCGGTGGAGCGGCGGCGCGCCTCGTCGATCGACGCGATGCGATAGTCCACCGTGACGGTGTCGCCGAAATAGACCGGGGCGAGGAAGCGGATGCGGTCGTAGCCGAGCGAGACCGGCGTTTCGTCGGCATCCTGGCGAGTGCCGGCGATGGCGAGCGTGGAGGCGGTGGACATGAAGCCCACCATCAGCGCGCCATGGGCCTGCAGCCGGCCGTAGGACGATTTCTCCATGTACGCCTTGTTGACATGGTTCGGCGAGAAGTCGCCGGTGATCCCGGCGAAGCCGTAGACGTCGTATTCGCTGACCGTCTTGGTGAAGCTGGCGCCGTCGCCGGGCTTGACGTGGAAGCTCATGCCGCCCGCCGGCGCAGCAGCATGGCCATGGCGGATACGGCGATCGGGTAGCCGTCCACACCGAGGCCGGCGAGGGTCGCGGTTGCGGCAGGGGTGACGAAGGAGCGGTGGCGGAATTTCTCGCGCTGGTGCGGGTTGCTGATGTGGAGCTCGATGATCGGCCCCCTGATGTTCTTCAGCGCATCGAGGATGGCGACCGAGGTGTGGGTGTAGGCACCCGGGTTGATGATGATGCCGGCGGCGGCATCCATCGCCTCCTGGATCCAGTCCACCAGCACGCCTTCGTGGTTGGACTGGCGGAAATCGACGGCGATGCCCTCGGCGGCGGCGCGCTCGGCGCACATCGCCTGCACCTGGGCCAGCGTGGTGTGGCCGTAGATATGGGGCTCACGGCGGCCGAGCAGGTTCAGGTTGGGGCCGTTGAGGAGGAAGACGGGCAGGGTCATGGGAGGTCCACCGTGGCAAGGAATGCGCGCGTGCGCTCCGCCATCAGGCGGATGCGGGCGGGCGGCGCAAGATCGGGGAAGCGGGCGGCGATGGGAAGCTCGACACCGAGCGGAATGCCGGGGGGCAGGGCTGCCATGAAGCCGCGCAGGTCGAGCCCGCCCTCGCCGGGGAAGAGACGCGCGGTGCGGGCCTCGGCGGCGAGGTCGGTCGGTGGCATGGCGGGGGCGTCGCAGAGCTGGACCGTGCCGAGCAGAGCGGGGTCGAGGCCGCGGAGCGCGGGCAGGGTGCCGCCGGCACGGAAGAAATGCAGGGCATCGAGCAGGACATGGGCGTTGGGCGCCCCGGTGCGGCGGACGACGGCGACGGCTTCCTGCAGCGTGGCGACGGCGCGGAAGCGCATGAACTCGATATCGACCGCCATGCCGAACGGCCGGGCCAGGGCGCAGATCGCGGCCATGCGGTCGGCGACCGCGGCGTGGTCCGGGTCGTCGCCGGAAACGCCGATGCGGGTGGCACCGATCGCGGCGGCGGCCTGGACCATGGCGGCACAGTCGGCAAGGTCGGTGTCGCGGGACAGGCCGATCATCTCGGCATAGAGGACCGAAACGCCGGCGGTGGCGCAGGCGTGGCGCAATGCCCCCTGCCCTGCCACGTCGCGCAGTGGATAGGCGGTGCCACCCGGCACGGCGGCCATCATGCGCAGGCCGACGGAGGCGAAGCCGGCGGCGCCGGCCATGGCGGCGAGATCGGCCGGGGGGATGTCCAGCTCGCTGAGATGGGCGAGCGAGAGCGGGATCACGCCTTCACCTTGGCCTCGATGCCCAATATGCCCGAGGGTTTGACCATCAGCACCGCGATCATCAGCAGGAAGGCGTAGATGTCCTTGTAGGCGCCATTGACGTAGCCGGCGCCGAGGCTTTCCACGATGCCCACCATCACGCCCCCCAGCACCGCGCCTGGCAGGCTGCCGAAGCCGCCGACCACGGCAGCGGCGAAGGCCTTGATGAGCACCTGCGTGCCCATGGTGACCTGGACGTAATTGATCGGCCCCACCAGCACGCCGGCCGCGGCCCCCAGGCCGCAGGCAGTGCCGAAGATGATGGAGATCATGCGCGGCACATTCACGCCGGAGAGGTAGGCGATGTCCTTGTTGTGGGCGACGGCCCGCATCGCCAGCCCGACCATCGTGTGCCGCAGCACCACGTGCAGCACCAGCATGAAGGACAGCGCCGCGCCCACGATCCAGACATAGGACATCGGCAAGGTCAGGTTGCCGAGCTCGATCGGCATGCCGCGCGGCACCGGGAAGGGCAGCGCCTTCGGACCCCAGATCAGGAAGGCGGCGTTCTGCAGCACGATCGACATGCCGAAGCCCGCGATCACCATGCCCATGCCGGCCACCGTGTAGCCGCCGCCGGAGCGTGTGAGCCGCCGATAGAACAGGCGCTCGATCGCCACGCCGACCAGCCCGGTCAGGAACACCGCCAGCACCAGCGTAGGCACGTAGCCGATGTTGAGCGCCTGGAACAGCGTGAGGCCGATGAAGGCGCCGACCATGTAGATCTCGCCATGGGCGAAATGCACGATGTCGAGCCCGGAGAAGATCAGCGAGATGCCGAGCGCGACCAGCGCGTAGACCATGCCGATCGAGACGCCGATGATCACCAGGTCGATCAAATAGTCCATCAGAAGTAATCCATCAGAGCTGGGCCTCGCGGTTGGCGACGGTACCGCCGAGATAGGAGAGGCGGACGTTGTCGTCATCGATGAGCGTCTCGGCCGGGCCTTCGATATGGATCACCCCGTCCTTGATCACATAGCCGTATTCGGCGAGCAGCAGGGCCATGCGGACGTTCTGCTCGACCATCAGCACGGTCATGCCGTCCTGGCTGATGCGGTGGATGATGCGGAAGATTTCCATCACCACCTGGGGGGCGAGCGCGGCCGAGGGCTCGTCGAGCATGATCATGCGCGGGCCGGACATCAGGCCGCGGCCGATGCAGACCATCTGCAGCTGGCCGCCCGAGAGCGTGCCGGAAAGCTGGCGACGCTTCTGCTTGAGGATCGGGAAGTAGTCGTAGACGCGTTCCAGCGCCTCGGCGGTGCGAGCACGACTGCCGAGGACATAGGCGCCGAGGCGGAGGTTCTCCTCCACCGTCATGCCGGGGAAGGCTTCCTTGCCCTGGGTGACCTGGACCAGGCCGCGGCGGACGATCTCGTCGGGAGCGAGGCCGTCGATTCGGTCGCCGTCGAAGGTGATGCTGCCGGACCAGGGGCGAACGAGGCCGGAGACCGCCTTGAGCAGGGTGGACTTGCCGGTGCCGTTGCCGCCGAGCAGGGCGGCGATCTGCCGATCGGCAACGGTGAGGCTGGCGCCATTGAGGATCTGCACGCTGCCGTAGCCGCCGACGAGGTCCTTCACTGCGAGCATCAGGTCGTGACCTCGACCGGAAGCAAGTTGAACAAAGAGGAAGCAAGGCAGCGAGAAGCAAGACACTTCTTCCTCGCTGTCTCGCTGCCTCTTTGTTCAACCCTGCTTTCCTTGCTCATGCCCCGCTCCGCAGGTATGCCCGCACCTCCTCGTCGCGCATCTCGCGGCCGAGATAGGCTTCGATAACGCGGTGGTCCTCCTTGATGGCGGCTGGCGGGCCTTCGGCGATCTTTTCGCCGTGTTCCAGTACGCTGACCGTCTCGCAGGTCTCCATCACCACCTTCAGGATGTGCTCGATGATGATCACGGTCAGGCCGAAGCGCTGCTTCAGGGCAAGGACGGTATCGAGCAACATGTCCACGTTCACCGGCGACAGGCCGGCGGCCGGCTCGTCGAGCATCAGCAGACGCGGCTTCATCGCCATGGCGCGGCCCAGCGCGAGCAGCCGGCGCTGGCCACCGGACATCTCGCCGGCCGGCATCTCGGCATAGTCGGCCAGACCGATGAAGGCGAGCAGGTCCATCATCTCGGCGCGGACCCGGCGCTCCTCGGCGGCGACGGCGCGCGTGCCGATCACGGCGGCGGCGCTGCCGTAGCCGATCAGCGCGTGGTGGCCGATCAGCATGTTTTCCAGCACGCTCATGCCCTGGAAGATGCGCAGCAGCTGGAAGGTGCGGGCCACGCCGCGCCGCGCGATCTCGTGCGGCTCCAGCCCCGTGATGTCCTGGCCGGCGAAGGCGACGCGCCCACCGGGATCGGGGCGGTAGACGCCGGAGATCAGGTTGAACAGCGTGCTCTTGCCCGAGCCGTTGGGGCCGATGATGCCGTGGACCGCGCCCTCCTGCACCGCGAGGTTCACGCCGGAGACGGCGGCCAGGCCGCCGAAATGCTTGGACAGATTGCTGACTTCAAGCAGCATCCGCGCGCCTCTGCCTGATGGCGCGGAAGCGGCGGCGGATCAGCCAGTCGTCCAGCATGCCGCCGATGCCGCGCGGCATGTAGATCACCGTCAGCACGATGATCGCGCCGAAGATCAGCATGCGGTACTGGTAGTAGTCCTGAGTGAGGTCATTGATGATGGTGACGCCGATCGCGCCGACCACGCCGCCCCAGATATGGCCGATGCCGCCGAAGACGATCATCAGCAGCAGGGTGACCATCTCGGTCAGCGTGTAGTCGTTCGGATTGAGGAAGCCGGGGTTCATGTGCGCCTTCAGGCTTCCCGCGCACCCGGCGTAGAGGGCGCTGAGGATGAAGGCGATGATCTTGTATTTGCGCACGTTCACGCCGGAAGCGGCGGCGGCCAGCGGGTCCTCCCGCAGCGCCTTGAAGGCGCGGCCGATATCGGAGCGCAGGATGGCAAAGGAAAAATAGGTGCCGATCAGCGCCGCCGGCATGACGATGTAGTAGTAGGACCGGTGGGTATCGAGCGCGAGGCCGCCGAGGAAAGGCGGGGGAATGGCCTCGAACCCCATCGCGCCGCCCACCGCCTCGGTGCCGGCGATGACGATGCGCACCGATTCGGCGAGACCCATGGTGGCAAGCGCGAGATACGCGCCCTCCAGCCGCAGCGCCGGCACGCCGACCAGCGCACCGGCGGCGGCGGTGATCAGCATCGCGGCGGGCAGCGCCAGCCAGAATGGCAGCCCCGCGAACACCGACAGCGAAGCCGACGAATAGGCGCCGATGGCGGCCAGCGCGATGTGGCCGACGGTGACCTGGCCGGCGAAGCCCTTCACGATGTTCAGCCCCACCGCCAGCAGCACGTTGATGCAGATGACGTTGACGACGTACTGGTGATAGGCGTTGGGCATCAGGAACGGCAGGCCGAGCAGCAACGCGAAGCCGGCAAGCCATGGCACGATCGGGTGCAGGCGGGACTGGGTCATCTGCGGTGCGTCGGCACGAGCCCTCCCCCCAGCCCCCTTCCGGAAGTCCGGAAGGGAGAGGAGGGATGCATCAGAGACCGAAATCCGGCTCGAAGGACACACGGGCAAGCACCCGCATGTCGTAATCCTTCCCGCCTTTGGTGTATTCAACCAGGATGCCGGTGCGGTTGCCGTCGCGGCATTGCGGGGTGGGGTCGGCGCAGAAATTGATCGGGCCGGAAGCGAGGCCCTGGAAGTCGCGGATGCCGGCCAGCGCGTCGCGAATGGCCAGGCGGTCGGCCTTCAGCGAGGCGTCGGTCAGCGTCAGCTTGGCGCGCGAGAGGGCGAGCTTGATGATCTGCGCCGTGTCGTAGGCCTGGCTGAAATCATGGTCGGGGCAGCGCACGCCGTATTTCGTCTGCACCAGCTTCACGAAATCCTTGGCCACCTGGCGGTCGTCGGTGCAGACGAAGGCGGCGGCGAAGGTCAGGCCCTTGGCCGCATCGCCGGTCAGCTCCGGCACCGGCGCGTTCGACGCCGCCGAGGCCGCGACCCGGCGCACCCGGCTTGGTATGCCGACCTCGTAGCTCTGCTGGGTGATCCGCGCGATCGCGTCGAGCTGGCCACCGATGGCCAGGACGTCCGGGTTCATCGACTTGATCTTCAGCAGGTTGGCCCGGAAATCGAGGTCGGTCTCCTGCATCTGCGCCTCGAATACCGGCTCGGTGCTGTACGTCTTGCGCATATAGGCCATGTAGTCGCGCGCGAAGCTGATGCCGGCAGCGTCCGTGGTGTAGAGATAGGCGACCTTCTTGCCCACGTTCTCCGCCAGGTACTTGGCATGGACCGAGGCGTAGAAACGCTCCGAGACCGAGGTGCGGAAGATCCAGGCGCTGTTCTTCTTCGTCACCGCGCCGCTGGAGGATTGCGGCGTGATCTGCGGCACTTCCTCCTTGGCGGTGATGTCCACCATCGGGATCGTCACCGAGGAGCAGGTGGAGCCGACGACGAGGTGCACCTTCTGCTGGTGGATGAAGCGGTTGACGTTGGCGATGCCCTTGTCGGGCTTGCATTCGTCATCGAGCAGGGTGACCTCGATCTTGTGGCCATTGATGCCGCCGGCGGCATTCACCGCTTCCAGCTCCTCCTTCGACATCTGGCCGTATTTGAGGCCGTTCTCGACAATCATGCGCAACGAGATGCCAATGCGGATGACGCCGTCCTGGGCCTGCGCAGGCGCGGCCGCGAGCAGCGCGGCTGCGGGTATGGCTGCGAACAAGGCACGGGCGATGCGCGTTTTCATGCGTGGTGACCTCCCTGGATGCGGCAGGGTTTCCTGCTCGTTCTCGATCAACCGAATAGCCTGCCCCGCCGCCGCTGTCCACGCGCGCTTGCCTCGGGCGCAAGGCTGCCGTTCGATGGCGGCCGAAAGTGAGGAAGCATGGGCGAGACCTACGATCCGGCGCATTTCCGCGGCCTGACCTTCCATGATGCGGTGCCACGGTTCCGCGACGGCGGCGACACGCCGCGCGCCTATCTCGAGCGTTGCCTGGAGACGATCGCGGTGCGGGAACCGGTGGTGAAGGCGTGGGTGACACGCAACGAGACCGCGGCACGAAACGCGGCCGATGCCAGCACGGCACGCTGGCGGGCGGGCCGCCCGTATTCTGCCATCGACGGCATGCCGATCGGCATCAAGGACCTGCTGGAAACGAAGGACATGCCGACCGAGCAGGGCTGCGAGGCCTATCGCGGCAATTTCCCGAAGCGCGACAATGCCGCCGTCTGGGCGCTGCGCCAGGCCGGCGCGGTGATCCTGGGCAAGACTGTGACGACGGAACTGGGCGGGGCGCATCCGGGGCCGACAACCAACCCGTTCGATCCGGCGCGAACGCCCGGCGGCTCCTCCTCCGGCTCGGCCGCGGCAGTGGGGGCGCGGATGGTGCCGGCGGCGATCGGCACGCAGGTCGGGGGGTCGATCATCCGCCCCGCCGCCTATTGCGGCAATGTTGCGCTGAAGCCGACGCAGGGGGCGCTCAACCGCGGCGAGCGGCAGGCGACCAGCATGAGCACGCACGGCCCGCACGCCGCCTGCGTGGAGGATGCGTGGCAGGTGGCGATCGAGATCGCGCGGCGTGCCGGCGGCGATCGGGGTGCGATCGCGCTGCAGGGGCCGGTGGATCCGCCCGCGATGCGGCAACCTGAGCGGCTGGTGGTGCTGGAGACGGAAGGCTGGGCGGCGCTGGACGATGCGACGAAGGCCGCGTTCGCTTCCCTGCTGGAACGGCTGGAGCGCGCCGGCACCCGGCTGGTGCGGCGGGGCGACCATCCCTTCGTCGAGGCGCTGGAGCACGCGCTCGGCAGTGCGCGCGCGGTGTGCGGGCAGATCACCGCCTGGGAAAACCGGTGGTACCAGCGTGCCCTGGTGGACCAGTATCCCGACGGTGTCAGTGCACGGGCGAAATCGGTACTGGAACGTGCCGAGGCGATGAGCGTGAACGACTACCAGGCCGCGCTGCTGGAGCGTGATGCCGCCCAGCTCCGCCACGCTGCAATTGCGCCGCTGGCCGACGCGGTAGTCACCCTGGCCTGCCCAGGCCCGGCGCCGCTATGGTCAGGCGATGTGCCAGGCCAGGCGCTCGCACCCCGCCCCACCGGCGACTTCGTGTTCAACGCGCCGAGCTCGCTGCTTTTCGCGCCCGCCGTGACGGTGCCGCTGCTGGCTGTGGCGGGCATGCCAGTGGGCGTGCAGCTGATGGGCCAGCGAAACCAGGATGCTGCCATGGCCGGGTTCGCACGCTGGCTGTTGGATCAACCCATGGCGTAGGGCCGCAGTCCCGCATTGATGGCGAAGCTGAGCGGCGTCGGCACGCCCAGGTCGCGCCCCAGCGCCACCACGCGACCGGCGAGCCACGGCAGCTCCAGCCGCCGTTTCGCCATCACGTCCACCGCCATCGACGGCATCCAGGCATCGGGCAGGCCGGCGATGAAGCTGCGCCACGCCTCGAGGATGGCCGGATCGAGCGCCACCCCGGCCGCGCGGCCGACGGCGAACACCTCCTGCATCGCGCCGTCGAGCAAGGCCGCGAGCTCCGGGTCGGCGCGGACCGGGCCGATGGAACACCGCGCCAGAGCGCAGGTGCCGCTGGCCGCGGCCAGCAGGATGAACTTCTCCCACCGCGCGCGCTGGATATCCTCGGCGAGGACCGCGTCGATGCCGGCGGCGCGGCAGGCGTCGCGAATGGCAATTTCTCGCGCGGTGGCAGGACCGTTGCGGACACCGAAGGTAATTCGGTGATGGCGGCCGGACTGGCGCACCACGCCGGGCGCGACGATCGTGCCGGTGACCAGACCGACGCCACCGAGCACATGATGGCCCCCGAGAATCGGGTCGAGCCGCTCGGAGGCATCAACCCCGTTCTGCAGCGGGACGACCGCGGTAGCCGGCCCGATCAGAGGGC
>JBGAIK010000389.1:0-2045 GCA_044225615.1 Acetobacteraceae bacterium
CTGGTCGGGAAGCCCATCGCCTTGAGGATGATGCCCGAGTAGAAGTCCACGTTCGGATACAGCTTGCGCTTGACGAAGAACTCGTCGTGCAGCGCGATCTTCTCCAGCTCCACCGCAAGGTCCAGCAGCGGGTCGTCCTTGATGCCGAGCTCCGCCAGCACCTCGTGGCAGCTCTGCTGCAGGATCTTCGCCCGCGGGTCGTAGTTCTTGTACACCCGGTGGCCGAAGCCCATCAGCCGCGTGTGGCTGTTCTTGTCCTTCACCTCGTCCAGGAACGGCTTGATGTTGTCCACGTGGCCGATCTCGGCCAGCATCTTCAGCACCGCCTCGTTCGCCCCGCCATGCGCCGGCCCCCACAGGCTCGCGATGCCCGCCGCGATGCAGGCGAACGGGTTCGCCCCGGTCGAGCCTGCCAGCCGCACCGTGCTGGTGGATGCGTTCTGCTCGTGGTCGGCATGCAGGATGAAGATCCGGTCCATCGCGCGCGCCAGCACCGGGTTGACGTGGTACGGCTCGGCCGGCACCGCGTTCATCATGTACAGGAAGTTCTCCGCGTAGCCGAGGTCGTTGCGCGGATACATGAAGGGCTGGCCGATCGAGTATTTGTACGCCCAGGCCGCGATCGTCGGCACCTTGGCGATCAGACGGAAGGCGCTGATCCGCCGCACCTCGGGGTCATGGATGTCCAGGCTGTCGTGGTAGAAGGCCGACAGCGCGCCGACCACCCCGCACATCACCGCCATCGGATGGGCGTCGCGGCGGAACCCGTCGAAGAAGCGGCGGATCTGCTCGTGCAGCATGGTGTGCCGCAGCACCCCGTTCTCGAACTCGGTCTTCTGTGCCGCGTTGGGCAGATCGCCCCACAGCAGCAGATGCGCCACCTCCAGGAAGCTCGACTTCTCGGCCAGCTGCTCGATCGGATAGCCGCGATGCAGCAGGATGCCCTGGTCGCCGTCGATATAGGTGATCTTGCTCTCGCACGACGCGGTCGCGCCATAGCCCGGATCGTAGGTGAACACGCCGAGCTGGTCGTGCAGCTTGCGGATGTCGAACACCGACGGCCCGATCGTCGCCGCAAGCAGCGGCAGCGTCGCCGACTTGTTCGATCCGTCCAGCGTGACCGTGATCCCGCCGCCGGCGGATTTTGCGCTTGCGCTCATGCGTCTGTCCTTCCCGGGGGCGGTCGCGGCCGCCCTTGTCTAGCCGTCAGCGCCGGACGCTATTCCCGCCGCCGTGATTGCGCAACCTTCGCGCTTGCAGCATGGCCCGCCGCCCGGGGCTACGGCACGCCGCGCCACAACCCCAGCCTGGCCGCCCGCGCGGCGGCCTGCGCCTCGTCCAGCGCCGGCGCATCGCCGCGCACCCGCGCCCAGCCGGCCGCCACCTGCGCCCGGTTCAGCTCCGTCCCCGCCGCCTGGCAGATTCCGCGCGCGAACCCCTCGCGGTCCCGCCCCGCCAGCTGGCAGGTCACGTCCCGGTCCCGCACCAGCCCGGCCAGCGCCGCCGCCGAGGCGGCGCCGCAATCGGTCCCCGCGCTGCCCTCGCAGGCCTGCCCGCGCGCCGGCGCCGCCACCCCGAACAGCCGCACGATCGTCTCGTTCAGCAGCAGCGTCTCGCCGTCCACCACCGCCACCCGCGCCGCCGGCACGTTCACCGTCCCGGTCACCGCCGGCACCCGGCCGAACAGCTCGGCGGGGGCGGCGAACAGGACCACCAGCACGCCCAGCACCCCGCCCGCCAGCCCCGCCCACACCGCCGCCGGCAGTCGCGCGCCGGGGCGCGAGGCGCCACTGAAAATGCGACGGGGCGGCCGCAGCGACACGCTGCCTCTCCTCGGGCGGGTTGAAACGTCGCACGACTACCGCGCGTCCGGGCGGCGCGCAACGGGGGGTGCGGCCCGATTCGCGCGCGGCCGCAACCGAGTCGCGCTCAGCCCCAGAACGGCTCCGCCTTGCGCAGCCGGCGCCAGCTCTCCGCCACCGCCGCCTGCGCCCCGGCCGCCCGCGCGGCGACGTAGCCCAGCACGATGCCGCCCGCCCGCCCCC
>JBGAIK010000095.1:0-15392 GCA_044225615.1 Acetobacteraceae bacterium
CCGGCCGCACCCGACTGGCGCAGCACGTAGTCCAGCTCCTCGCCGGTCAGCGCGTAGTTGACCGGGACATGGACCAGCCCGGCGCGGCCGCAGGCGAGGAACAGCAGCACATAGGCGTCGGAGTTGCGGCCATACGCGGCGACGCGCTCGCCCTTGGCCAGCCCGGCCGCCCGCAGCGCGTGGGCGAGGCGGCCGACCGCGGCGTCGACCTCGCGGAACGACCAGTCGCGGCCGCCGAAGCTGAGCGCCGGGCGGTCGCGATGCTGCCCGGCGGCCCGGCGCACCAGGTCGCCCAGCGTGTTGCGGCGGATGCGGGCGACGTCGGACATGATGTTCCTCCCAGCCCCCCTCCCGCGCAGGCGGGAGGGAAAGGCGGATCAGGCGGCGATGACCGTTTGCGACTGCTCGCCGAGCCCCTCGATGCCGAGGGTCATGGTCTGGCCGAGCTTGAGGAACACCGGGTTCGGCTTCTTGCCCAGCCCCACCCCCGGCGGCGTGCCGGTGGCGATGACGTCGCCGGCATGCAGCGTGATGAAATGGCTGACATAGGAGACGACCTGCTTGACGCCGAAGATCATCGTCTTGGTCGAGCCGTCCTGCATGCGCTTGCCGTCGACGTCGAGCCACATGCGCAGGTTCTGCGGGTCGGGCACCTCGTCCTTGGTCACCATCCACGGGCCGGTCGGGCCGAACGTGTCCGCCCCCTTGCCCTTGTCCCAGGTGCCGCCGCGCTCGGCCTGGAATTCGCGCTCGGAGACGTCGTTGACCACGCAATAGCCGGCGACGTGCTTCATCGCGTCGTCCTCGGTCACGTAGCGTGCCGTGGTGCCGATGATGATGCCCAGCTCCACCTCCCAGTCGAGCTTCTTGGAGCCGCGCGGCATCTTCACGTCGTCGTTCGGGCCGCAATAGGCGCCGAGCGACTTGAGGAACACGATCGGCTCCTTGGGGATCGCCGCCCCCGTCTCGGCCGCATGGTCGGCGTAGTTCAGGCCGATGCAGATGAAGTTCAGCGGCCGGGCCACGCAGGGCCCGATGCGCGGCCGGCCCTTGACCAGCGGCAGCGTGGTCGCGTCGAGCTTGCCCAGCTTGCGCAGGCTGGCCGGCGACAGGCTGGCCGCGTTGATGTCGGGCACGACCTCGGACAGGTCGCGCAGCTTGCCGTCGGCGTCGAGCATGCCGGGCTTTTCGGCGCCCGCCTTGCCGTAGCGCAGAAGTTTCATCCTGGATTACCCCCTAGAGTGAGATGCCGCCATCGATGACCAGGGCCTGCCCGGTCACGAACACCGATTCGTCGCTGGCAAGATAGACCGCCAGCGCCGCGATTTCCTCCGCCGTCCCGAGCCGTCCGAGCGGCTGGCGCGCGACGAAAGCGGCCCGCGCCGCCTCCACCGATCCGGCCGCCGCGGCATTGGCCGCGATCCGCTCGTCCAGGCTCGGCGACTGCACCGTGCCCGGGCAGATGCAGTTGCAGCGGATGCCCTGCTTCACGAAATCCACCGCGATCGACTTGGTCAGCCCGATCACCGCCGCCTTGCTGGTGCCGTAGACGAAGCGGTTGACGATGCCCTTCACGCTGCTCGCGACCGACGCCATGTTGACGATGGAGCCGCCGCCGCGCGCCACCATGCCGGGGATGAAGGCGCGCGACATGCGGAACATCGAGCGCACGTTGAGATCGAACGCGAAATCCCATTCCGCCTCGGTGGCTTCCAGCACGGTGCCCTGATGCACGAAGCCGGCACAGTTGAACAGGATGTCGATGCCGCCGAGGCGCTGCGCCAGTTCCTCGATCGCCTTGGGGTTCAGCACGTCGAGCCCGGCCGTCTTGAGCCCGGGGCCGGCAATCTCGGCGACCTTCGCGGCGTTGAGATCGGTGGCCAGCACCTCCGCCCCCTCGGCTGCGAAGGCAAGCGCAGTGGCACGGCCGATCCCTTGCGCGGCGGCGGTAACGAGGGCGGTCTTTCCTGCTAGGCGGCGGGCCATGGGGCGGTTCCTCGGGTGATCAAGGAAGTTGAACAAAGAGGCGGCGAGGCAGCGAGAAGGAAGACTATTTGAGCATCATGCGCCGCAGGCCTTGCCGCAGCACCGGCTCGTTGAAATTGAGCAGCAATCCGACCGGTCGCCGACTGAGCCGCAGATATGAGAGAAGCTGCGCCTCGTGGATCGGCAACAACTTCTCCGTGGCCTTCACTTCGACAATCAGCCTGTCTTCGACGACGATGTCGAGCCGGAAGCCGGAACCGAGATTCACTCCCTTGTAGGCTAGCGGGAGAATGACCTGCCGCCGATGTTCGACTCCGGCCAGCGTCAATTCGTGGCAAAGGCACTCTTCGTAAACCGACTCCAGCAGCCCCGGACCCAGGTGGCGATGAACCTCGATGGCAAGCCCGATGATCCTGTCGCTCAAAGGGTCCCGTTCCAAGAATCCTTCTCGCTGCCTCGCCGCCTCGTTGTTCATCTATTCTGAATTCGGCGTTCAGTGGTTGTTCCGGCTTTCGCCCCGCGTCTCCAGGATATTCAGATACAGCGTCGCCGGCTCCAGGCAGCTCCCCTGCCCCATCTGCCCCACCATCGAGCGGAAGATCTCCTCCCACGGCGTCTGGCTCTTCAGCTCCGGCGCCTTCCACGCGGCGCGGCGGGCGGCGATCTCGTCGGCCGGCAGCAGCACGTCCACCTTGCGGGTGTTCAGGTCGATCCGGATCCGGTCCCCCGTCTTCAGCAGCGCCAGCCCGCCCCCAACCGCCGCCTCGGGCGAGACGTTCAGGATCGACGGCGAGCCCGACGTGCCCGACTGCCGCCCGTCGCCCATCGTCGGCAGCGCGTTGATCCCGCGCTTCAGCATCGACGCCGGCGGCTGCATGTTCACCACCTCGGCACTGCCGGGATACCCCACCGGCCCGCAGTTGCGGATGATCAGCACCGACTGCTCCTCCACGCCCAGATCGGGGTCCTCGATCCGCTCGTGGTAGTCCTCCGGCCCCTCGAAGACGATCGCCTTGCCCTCGAACACGTTCGGCCGCGCGGGGTCGGACAGGTAGCGGGTGCGGAACTCCTCGTCGATGCCGCTGATCTTCATCACCGCGTTATCGAAGATGTTGCCGCTGAGCACCACGTAGCCGGCGCGCTCCTTCATCGGCTGGCCGTAGGCGCGGATCACCTCGCGGTCGCCGTCGGGCACGCCCTCCAGGTTCTCGGCCAGCGTCCTGCCGGTGCAGGTCATCACGTCGCCATGCAGCTTGCCGGCCTTCAGCAGCTCCTTCAGCACCGCCGGCACGCCGCCGGCGCGGTGGAACGCCTCGCCCAGGAAGCGGCCGGTCGGCTGCATGTCCACGATCTGCGAGATGTCGGCGCCGCAGCGCTGCCAGTCCTCCAGCGTGTGGTCCACGCCCATGTGCCGGGCGATGGCGATCATCGAGATCGGGCAGTTGGAGCTGGCACCCAGCGCGGCCGCGGCGACCACCGCGTTCTCGAACGCCTTCTTGGTCATGATGTCCGACGGGCGCAGGTTCTCGTGCACCATGGCCACGATGCGCCGGCCGGTCTCGTAGGCGATCTGGCCGCGCTCGCGGTAGGGGCCGGGGATCATCGCCGAGCCGGGCAGCGACATGCCCAGCGTCTCCTGCAGCGAGTTCATCGAGCTGGCCGTGCCCATCGTGTTGCAATGGCCGACCGATGGCGCCGAGGAGGCGACCATCTTCATGAACTCCTCGTAGTTGATCTTGCCCTCGGCATAGAGCTTGCGCCCCTCCCACACGATCGTGCCGGAACCCGAAAGCCGCCCCTGCCACCAGCCGTCCAGCATCGGCCCGCCGGACAGCGAGATCGACGGGATGTTGACGGTCGCCGCCCCCATCAGCATCGCCGGCGTGGTCTTGTCGCAGCCCGTCGTCAGCACCACGCCGTCGATCGGGTAGCCGTGCAGCACCTCCACCAGCGTCAGGTAGGACAGGTTGCGGTCCAGCGCCGCGGTCGGGCGCTTGCCGGTCTCCTGGATCGGGTGCACCGGGAATTCCAGCGGAATGCCGCCGGCGTCGCGAATGCCGTCGCGCACGCGCCAGGCCAGGTCCTTGTGGTGCCGGTTGCAGGGGGAAAGGTCGCTGCCGGTCTGGGCGATGCCGATGATCGGCTTGCCGCCCTGCAATTCCTCGCGGGTCAGGCCGTAATTGAGGTAGCGCTCGACATACAGGGCGGTCAGCGCCGGGTCGGCGGGATTGTCGAACCAGCGGCGGCTGCGCAGCCGCTTGTCGGAACCGCTGTCGTCGTGATGTGCCATGGCGTCGTTTCCCCAAACCCGGTGCCGGAAACTTGCGGTTGGGGGCGCTTGGGTGTCAACGGGGCGGGGCCGCGCGCGCGTTCGTGATCGATCTCAATGCATATGAATCTTGTAGGATAAGAAGGGATCGCCCACATACACAGGCATTGCGTCACCCGGCGCTGAGTTCGGTACTGAAAACTGGGCGGACCTGCGTGGTTCCGCCCTTTTTTTGAATGCTGGATCGGGCGATTCACGCGCTCCGGCCTGCGGCCTCGAGCGATCGCACGATCCGCGCTCAGCGCGCCTTCACCGGCCGGTCGGCAAAGCTCTGCTGCGGCACGCCGCGGTTCAGCGACATGTGGGAATGCACGCACACCCAGCGCCCGTCCGCCTTGTGGAACACCATGCTGGCCCGGCCCGGGCGCGGGAAGGTGGTGCCGTCCTGGTGGTAGCCGGTGCTGGTCCAGGGCGCGACCAGCACCGCCATCGTGCCGTCGTCGGAGGCCAGGACATGGGTGCCGTCGAGGTTGAAGCGGAAGTCGCTGGTGCGCGGCCACACATTGTCCCATTGCGAGTCGATCCAGGCCTGCAGGCCGGGGATCACGTCGCGGTGGGTGCCGAAGGCCAGCGTATCCGGATGGAACAGCGGCCTGGCCGCGGCGTAGTCCACCTCCCGCACATAGCCGGCGAACGTGTCGAGCCACTGGATGAAGTATGCGCGCGTCGCGGCATCGGCGTTCGGCAGGTCGGCCATGGTTGTCTTTCCCGGATTTCGCCGCGAGGTTATCGCCATTGGCAACGGAGGCGGCAATGGCGGGTGCGCGGCGCGTGGTGCTGGTGACGGGCGCGGCCAGCGGCATCGGCGCGGCGGTGTGCCGGCGCATGGCGCAGCCAGGCGTGGTGCTGGCCGTCCATACCCGCAAGAACGCCGACAAGGCCGAGGCGGTCGCCGCCGAGGCCCGCGCCAAGGGGGCCGAGGCCACCGTCATGCTCGGCGACCTGTCCGACCCCGCCGTGCCGAAATACCTGGTGGCCAGCGCCGTCGAGCAGCTCGGCGCGCTCGATGTCCTGGTCAGCAACGCCGGCTTCGCCGAACGCACCCGCTTCGGCGACCTCACCGACGAGACCTTCGGCCGCTCCAGCGACGCGATCGAATGGGCCTTCTTCCGCCTCGCCCGCGCCGCCATGCCGCATCTGCGCATGCGCCGCAACGCCCGGATCGTCGCGGTCAGCAGCTTCGTCGCCCACAGCTTCCGCCCCGACGTCACCCGCTTCCCTGCCTCCGCCGCCGCCAAGGCGGCGACCGAGGCGCTGGTCAAATCCCTCGCCCTGGAACTGTCCCCCGACGGCGTCACGGTCAACGCCGTCGTCCCCGGCTTCATCCGCAAGGACCCCGGTGCCCATGTCGCGATGGACCCTGCCCGGGTGGCCAGGCAGATGGAAAGCGTCCCCCTCGGCCGGCAGGGATTGCCGGACGAAGTCGCCGCCGCGATCGCCTTCCTGGCTTCCGCCGAGGCGTCCTACATCACCGGCCAGTGCCTGCACGTGGATGGCGGGCTGGTGATGTAGCTACGGCCCCCGCCGCCGCCGCATGCCGCCACGCCCCTTCTTCGGCTCATACCCCCCGCCGCCCGGTCCGCCCGGCTCCGGCATCCAGTCGCGCTTCGACCGCGTCACGGCGGAGGCGACAGGCGGCGGCTCCAGCCCGAGGTCCAGCGCCTCCAGCCGCTTGATCTCGTCGCGCAGCCGCGCCGCCTCCTCGAATTCCAGGTCCGCGGCGGCGGCGCGCATCCGCTTCTCCAGCTCGCCGATCGCGGCCTTCAAATCCTTGCCGACGAATTCGGTGGTGGAGCCCTTCACCGGGGCGACGGTCACGTAGTCCTGCTCGAACACGCTTTCCAGCACCTTGCCGATCTGCTTGCGGATGCCCTGCGGCGTGATGCCGTTGGCCTCGTTCCAGGCGCGCTGCTTGTTGCGCCGGCGCTCGGTCTCCTCGATGGCGAAGCGCAGGCTCTCGGTCATCGTGTCGGCATACAGGATCACCCTTCCGTCGATGTTGCGCGCCGCGCGGCCGATGGTCTGGATCAGGCTGGTCTTGCTGCGCAGGAAGCCCTCCTTGTCGGCATCCAGGATCGCAACCAGCGCGCATTCCGGAATGTCGAGCCCCTCGCGCAGCAGGTTGATGCCCACCAGCACGTCGAACACGCCAAGCCGCAGGTCGCGGATGATCTCGATGCGCTCCAGCGTATCCACGTCGGAATGCAGGTAGCGCACCTTCACGCCGTGCTCGTTGAGGTATTCGGTCAGGTCCTCGGCCATGCGCTTGGTCAGCACGGTGACCAGCACGCGCCCGCCGCCGGCGGCGACCAGCTTGCACTCGGCCAGCAGGTCGTCCACCTGGCGCTCCACCGGGCGGATGTCCGTCACCGGATCGATCAGGCCGGTCGGGCGGATCACCTGCTCGGCGAACACCCCCTGGGTGCGCTCCATCTCCCACGGGCCGGGGGTGGCGCTGACGAAGACCGTCTGCGGCCGGAAGCGTTCCCACTCCTCGAACTTGAGCGGCCGGTTGTCGATGCAGGACGGCAGGCGGAACCCGTATTCGGACAGGATCGACTTGCGCGCGTAGTCGCCGCGATACATGCCGCCAAGCTGGGGGACGGTCACGTGGCTCTCGTCCACGATCAGCAGCGCGTTCTCGGGCAGGTATTCGAACAGCGTCGGCGGCGGCTCGCCCGGATTGCGGCCCGACAGGAAGCGCGAGTAGTTCTCGATCGACTTGCAGCTTCCCGTCGTCTCGATCATCTCGATGTCGAAAGTGGTCCGCTGCTGCAGCCGCTCGGCCTCCAGCAGCTTGCCCTCGGCGGTGAACTGGGCGAGGCGCTCCTTCAGCTCTTCCTTGATGTGGCTGACCGCCTGGATCAGCGTCGGCCGCGGCGTCACGTAGTGGCTGTTGGCGTAGACGGTGATGGTCTCGAGCTTGGCCGCCACCTCTCCGGTGAGCGGATCGAACTCGGAGATGCTCTCGATCTCGTCGCCGAACAGCACCACGCGCCAGGCGCGGTCCTCGTACTGGGCGGGGAAGATGTCCACCGTCTCGCCGCGCAGCCGGAAGGTGCCGCGCTGGAAGGCCGCGTCGTTGCGGCGGTACTGCAACTCCACCAGGCCCCTGGCCAGCCTGTCGCGGTCGATGCGGCCGCCGACGTCGAGCTTGACCACCATCTTGGCGTAGGTCTCGACCGAGCCGATGCCGTAGATGCAGGAGACCGAGGCGACGACGACGACGTCGTTGCGCTCCAGCATCGCCTGCGTCGCCGCATGGCGCATGCGGTCGATCTGCTCGTTGATCTGCGAGTCCTTCTCGATATACGTGTCGGTGCGCGGAACGTAGGCCTCCGGCTGGTAGTAGTCGTAGTAGGAAACGAAGTATTCCACCGCGTTGTCGGGGAAGAACGCCTTCATCTCGCCGTAGAGCTGGGCCGCCAGCGTCTTGTTCGGCGCCAGAACCAGCGTGGGCTTCTGCACCGCCTCGATCACCTTGGCCATGGTGAAGGTCTTGCCCGAGCCGGTGACGCCGAGCAGCACCTGGTCTCGCTCGCCGCCCTGCGTGCCGGCCACCAGCTCGCGGATCGCGGTGGGCTGGTCGCCGGCAGGCGCGAACTCGGAGACCACCCGCAGCCGCCTGGTGATCGGCTTGGCCGGCTGCTTCACCGGCATGAACAGCATCGGCAGGGGGCGGGTCAGAAGCTCGGACATGGCTGCACCTTGGCGGGGGCCGGAGCCCTTCAGTGTAGGGCCATGGAGATGAGGGGGCTACCGCCGGGTTGCAACCGGCTGGGCGGGAAGCAAGGCTCCGCCGGCCGTCGTGCGCAGCGCGCATTCGCGCGACGGCCATTGGCCCTTGGAACCCATTCGTGCTCGCGGCTGGGGCGATGGCCTTCGGTGATTGGCCGAACTTTCTTCCTTGCGCCGCAGGCATTCAAACCGTGCCGCCGCGCCCGGCATTGTGCGTCGGCGAGGTTCGATTGCCTGCGGCGCAAGAAACGGTGGGCCAATCGCCAAAGGTCGGTGACGCAGCCGCGAGATGGCCTTTGCCCGCCGGAGGCCCTTCACTTCTTTGCGCTCATTTCAGCGCCCGCCACCCGATGTCATGGCGGTAGAAACCATCCGGCCAGTCGATCCTGCGCACGGCCTGGTAGGCGCTGTCGCGGGCGGCGCGGAGGTCGGGGCCGGTGGCGCACACCGTCAGCACCCGGCCGCCGGAGGAGACGAGCTTGCCGTCGAGCATTTCCGTGCCGGCATGGAACACCCGGGCATCGGGAACCGCCTCGGCCCGCTCGATCCCGGCGATCGGGGTGTGGCGCAGCGGCGTGCCGGGATAGCCGTTGGCGGCCATGACCACGCAGATCGCGGCCCGGTCGTCCCAGCGCAGCGCGAAGTTCCTCAGCTCCCCGTCGCACGCCGCCTGCAGCGCCAGCAGCAGATCGGCGCGCAGGCGCAGCAGCAGCACCTGGCACTCCGGGTCGCCGAACCGCACGTTGAACTCGATCAGCCTGGGGCCGCCATCGGTCAGCATCAAACCGGCGAACAGGATGCCCCGGAACGGCGTACCCCGGCTCGCCATCTCGGCCAGGGCCGGGCGGACGATCCGCGACATCGCCGCGTGCTCCAGCGCCGGCGTCAGGGCCGGCGGCGGCGAATACGCGCCCATGCCGCCGGTATTGGGCCCCGTGTCGCCATCGCCCACCCGCTTGTGGTCCTGCGCGGCGCCAAGCGGGATGGCGTGGGTGCCGTCGCACAGGGCGAACAGGCTGACCTCCTCGCCGACCAGGCATTCCTCGATGACGACGGTGCGGCCGGACTCGCCCAGCGTCGCTTCCTCCATGAACGCGGTGATCGCGGCATGCGCCTCGTCTTCGGTCTGCGCCACCACCACCCCCTTGCCGGCCGCCAGCCCGTCGGCCTTCACGACCACCGGCGCCCCCCGCCGCCGGACGAACGCATGGGCGGCTTCAGGGTCGTCGAAGCGTTCCCAGGCGGCGGTGGGGATGCCGGCCGCGTCGCAGACTTCCTTGGTGAAGACCTTGCTGCCTTCGAGCCGGGCGGCGGCGGCGCTGGGGCCGCAGCAGGGAATGCCGGCGGCGTCCATGGCGTCGGCCAGGCCGGCGACGAGGGGGGCCTCGGGGCCGGGGACGACGAGATCGACCTTGCTGTCGCGCGCGAAGGCGACGAGGGCGGCGATGTCCATGGCGCCGATGGGGACGTTCTCGGCCACATGGGCGGTGCCGGGATTGCCTGGGGCGCACCACAGCTTCGTCAGCGCCGGCGAGGCGGACAGCGACCAGCACAGCGCGTGTTCGCGTCCGCCCGATCCGACCACCAGAACCCGCATTGCCTGTCTCCGCGCTTAACCTGGCGCGGGCTCTAGCATAGGGTGGGGCATGGACGAACCCGTCGCCTCCAACGTACCCGAATACACGGTCTCGGAAATCTCCGGCGCGGTGAAGCGCACCCTCGAAGGCAGCTTCGGCCGCATCCGCGTGCGCGGCGAGGTGACCGAGATGAAGCGCTACCCCTCGGGCCACATCTACCTCTCCCTCAAGGACGAAGGCGGCAAGATCGCCGGGGTGGTCTGGAAATCCGCGGTCTCCCGGCTCGGCCTGGCACCGGAGAACGGGATCGAGGTGATCGCCACCGGCAAGATCTCGGCCTATGGCGACCGCTCCACCTATCAGCTCATCATCGACCGGATGGAGTTCGCCGGGGCCGGGGCCCTGCTGGCCAGGATCGAGATGCTGCGGGTGCGGCTGGCCGAGGAAGGTCTGTTCGATGCGGCCCGCAAGCAGGCCCTGCCCCTGCTGCCCATGGTGGTGGGCGTGGTGAGTTCCGAGCGGGGGGCGGTGATCCAGGACATTCGCACCACCATCGAGCGGCGCTTCCCCCGGCATATCCTGCTGTGGCCGGTGCCGGTGCAGGGGGAAGGGGCGGCCCAGAAGATCGCCGAGGCGATCGCGGGGTTCGATGCGCTGGCGCCGGGCGGCCCGATCCCGCGCCCCGACGTGCTGATCGTGGCGCGGGGCGGCGGAAGCCTCGAGGACCTGATGGCATTCAACGAGGAAATCGTGATCCGCGCGGCCTTCGCGTGCCGGATTCCCCTGATCTCGGCGGTGGGGCACGAGACGGACACGACACTGATCGATTTCGTCTCCGACCGCCGGGCGCCGACGCCGACGGCGGCGGCCGAACTGGCGGTGCCGTCGCGATCCGAGATGGCGGCCGGCCTGGCCCAGAGCGGCGCGCGGCTGGTGGGCGCGCTGAACCGGCTGGCGCAGGAGCGGCGGCTGCGGCTCCAGCGGGCGGAGCGGGGGTTGCCGGATCTGCCCTCGCTGATCGGCGGGGCCCGGCAGCGGCTCGATGACCGGGGGGCGCGGCTGGAACTGGCCCTGCCCGGGCTGATGCAGACGGCGCGGCGGCGCCTGCAGGAGCTGGGGGTCCGGCAGGTGCTGGCCTTGCCGAACCTGGTGGCGTCGCGCAAGGGTGGGCTGGTTCTGGCGTCCGAGCGGTTGCGGTCGGCATTGCGGCACGCGCTCTCGCGGCGGGAAGCGGAGGCGGGAAGGATCCTGCCGCGGCTCAGCGGTGCGGCGTTGCAGGGGCGCTTGCGGGAAGCACGCGCCAGGCTCGAGGGACTGGCGGCGCGGCTCGAATCGGTTTCGTACGAACGGGTTCTGGCCCGGGGATATGCGCTGGTCACCGACGGACGTGGTCATCCGGTGACGTCGGCGAAGGAGGTGAAGCCGGGCGCGGCGCTTTCGCTGCGCTTCCAGGATGGCGAGGTGAAGGCGACCGCCAACGGCGGCCGCGCTCCAACCCGGCAGGGCTCCCTGCCGCTTTAGTTCTTCGTCTTGTCCACCAGCTTGTTCTTGGCGATCCACGGCATCATCGCCCGCAGCTTCTCACCCACCTCCTCGATCGGATGGGCCGCGTTGCGGCGGCGGATGGCCTTGAAGCTGGCCTGGTTCACCTTGTTCTCCAGCATCCAGTCGCGCGCGAACTTGCCGGTCTGGATGTCGTGCAGCACCTTCTTCATCTCGGCGCGGGTGGCGTCGGTGATGATGCGCGGCCCGGTCACGTATTCGCCGTACTCGGCCGTGTTGGACACCGAATAGTTCATGTTGGCGATGCCGCCCTCGTAGATCAGGTCCACGATCAGCTTCACCTCGTGCAGGCACTCGAAATACGCCATCTCGGGGGCGTAGCCGGCCTCGACCAGCGTCTCGTAGCCGGCGCGGATCAGCTCCACCAGCCCGCCGCAGAGCACCACCTGCTCGCCGAACAGGTCGGTCTCGCACTCTTCCTTGAATGTCGTCTCGATCACCCCGGCGCGCCCGCCGCCGATGGCCGACGCATAGGACAGGCCGATCTCCTGCGCGTTGCCCGACGGGTTCTGGGCGATGGCGATCAGGCACGGCACGCCGCCGCCGCGCTGGTACTCGCTGCGCACCGTGTGGCCGGGGCCCTTGGGCGCGATCATCAGCACGTCGATGTCGGAGCGCGGCTCGATCAGGTTGAAATGCACGTTCAGCCCGTGCGCGAAGGCCATCGCGGTGCCGGGGCGCATGTTCGGCGCCAGGTCCTCGCGATACAGGTCGCCCTGGCCCTCGTCCGGCGTCAGCACCATCACCATGTCGGCCCACTTCGCCGCCTCGGCCCCGGTCATCACCTTGAGGCCGGCGGCCTCGGCCTTGGCGATCGCGGCCGAGCCGCGGCGCAGGCCCACCACCACGTCCTTGCAGCCGCTGTCCTTCAGGTTGTTGGCATGGGCATGGCCCTGGCTGCCATAGCCGATGATCGCGACCTTCTTGGACTTGATCAGGTTCACGTCGGCGTCGCGGTCATAGTAGACGCGCATTCTTTGGGTTCTCCTTGAGGGTGGTTTATAAGGGAAGGAAGGACTTCTTTTTCTGGAAGAAAAAGAAGCAAAAAGACTTTTTATCCGTTCACGCCGCCGGCCAAACGGACAAAAGTTTTTTGGTTCTTCTTTTCAAAAAAGAACATTCTTCCTTTCTTTGCTTGTCAGATCACGCGCGTCCCGCGTGCAATCGCCGCAACGCCGGTGCGGGACACCTCGGCCAGCCCCAGCGGCCGCATCAGGTCGAGAAAGGCGTCGAGCTTGTCGGTGTTGCCCGTCATCTCGAACACGAAGCTCTCGGTCGTCGCGTCGATCACCCGCGCCCGGAACGCCTCGGCCAGGCGCAATGCCTCCACGCGCGGCTCGCCCTTGGCGATGATCTTGATCAGCGCCATCTCGCGCGCGATATGCGCGCCCTCGGCGGACAGGTCCGACACCCGGTGCACCGGCACCAGCCGGTCGAGCTGGGCCTTGATCTGCTCGATGATCATCTCGGTGCCCGAGGTCACGATGTTGATGCGGCTGCGGTCGCGGTCCTTCTCCACCGCGGCCACGGTCAGGCTGTCGATATTGTAGCCGCGGCCGGAAAACAGGCCGACGACGCGCGCGAGGATGCCGGGCTCGTTCTCGACCAGAACCGAGATCACGGCAACGCGCAGGCTGGAATCCATGGGGCTGGGCATTGTTCTTCTGCTTCGCTGGAGGGCGGGACGGCGTGCCGGTCAGACCAGCGCCATCCCCTCGTCGGTGACGCCGGGTGCCTTCGGCCCCTGCCCTACGCCTGCGCCCCCCACTCCTGCGCCAAGGATCATCTCGTTGTGCGGCGCCCCCGAAGGGATCATCGGGAAGCAGTTCTCCTTCTGGTCCACCACGATGTCGGCGATCACCGGCCGGTCGAGCGCGATCATCTCCCGGATCACGTCGTCGAGCTGGTCGACCGAGGTCGCGCGCAGGCCCACGCCGTGGAAGCTCTCGGCCAGCTTCACGAAATCGGGCAGGGCGGCGGTGTAGCTCTCGGAGTAGCGCCCGCCATGCAGCAGCTCCTGCCACTGCCGCACCATGCCCATGTACTGGTTGTTCAGGATGAACACCTTCACCGGCAGGCGGTACTGGCACAGCGTGGACATCTCCTGGATGTTCATCAGGATGCTCGCCTCGCCGGCGATGTCGATGCACAGCGCGTCCGGGTAGGCCACCTGCACGCCCATCGCGGCGGGCAGGCCGTAGCCCATGGTGCCCAGCCCGCCCGAGGTCATCCAGCGGTTGGGCTTCTCGAAGCCGAAATACTGCGCCGCCCACATCTGGTGCTGCCCGACCTCGGTGGAGATGAACGTCTCCTTGCCCGATTCCCGCGTCAGCTCGAACAGCCGGCGGATCGCGTGCTGCGGCTTGATGATCGCGCCCCGGGTCATGTCCTGGGTGAAGTGCAGGCAGTCGATGCCGCGCCATTCGGCGATCTGCTTCCACCAGGCGGTCAGCGCCGGCCGGTCCTGCTCGGCCGGCTCGGCGTCCCACGCCGCGATCATCGCCTCCAGCGCGCGCCCGGCATCGCCGATCACCGGCACCTCGACAGGCACGTTCTTGTTCACGCTCGAAGGATCGATGTCGACATGGATCTTGCGCGAGTTCGGGCTGAACGCGTTCAGCCGCCCGGTCACCCGGTCGTCGAACCGCGCCCCCACATTCAGCATGACGTCGCAGCCATGCATGGTCAGGTTCGCCTCGTAGGTCCCGTGCATCCCCAGCATGCCCAGGAACAGCGGGTCGCTGGCCGGGAAGGCGCCCAGGCCCATCAGCGTGCTGGTGCAGGGAATGCCGGTCTTGCGGACGAATTTCGTCAGCAGTTCGGCGGCCTGGGGCCCGGCGTTGATCACGCCGCCGCCGGTGTAGATCACCGGCCGCCTGGCGGATTTCAGCAGGGCGATCGCCTTCGCGATCTGGCCGGCATCCGGCTGGGTCTGCGGGCGGTAGCTGCGATGGGCGGTCTCCGGCGCCGGCGGCGGGGTGTAGGGCGCCTTGTTGATCAGGATGTCCTTCGGCAGGTCGATCACCACCGGCCCGGGCCGGCCGGCGCGGGCGACGTAGAACGCCTCGTGCACCACGCGGGCGAGGTCCTCGCTGCGCTTGACCAGATAGTTGTGCTTGGTGGCGGGCCGGGTGATGCCGGTGGTGTCCGCTTCCTGGAAGGCGTCGTTGCCGATCAGATGGGTGGGGACCTGCCCGGTCAGGCAGACCACGGGAATGCTGTCCATCAGCGCGTCCACCAGGCCGGTCACCGCGTTGGTGGCGCCGGGTCCGGAGGTGACCAGCACGCAGCCGACCTTGCCGGTGGAACGGGCATAGCCCTCGGCGGCATGGACGGCCGCCTGCTCGTGCCGCACCAGGATGTGGCGGATCGCGTTCTGCTGGAAGATCGCGTCGTAGATCGGCAGCACCGCCCCGCCCGGATAGCCGAAGATCACCTCTACACCCTGGTCCTTCAGCGCGCGGAGGAGTACCTCGGCACCGGGCTTGTGCTCGGTGTCGGGGGCGGTCGCCTGGGGATGGGGGTGCGTGGTGCTCATGGTGGCGGGACACGTATTCCGGCCGGCCGGGCGCGTCAACCCGGCCTCTGAATAAATGCGAAGATTTCGGCCAATTCTCTTTCTGAAAATTGCTCCAACCCTGCAATTCGCGCATGGATCGTATGCGTGCGGTCGGGCGGGGCAAGATTGTGGTGCCGGAACCAGGTCGCCTGCCGCTTGGTGTACTGGGCGGTGACCTGGGCGGCGCGGGCGGCCGCCGCGGCAAGCGTGCGTTCGCCGCGCAGATGGGCGGCAAGCTCGGGCACCCCGTGGGCGCGCATGGCCGGCAGCGCGGGGTCGAGGCGCAGGGCCAGCAGGCCACGCACCTCGTCGAGCGCGCCGGCCCGCAGCATGGCCGCGAAACGCGCGGCCACGGCATCGCGCAACTGCTCCCGGCCGGGCTCCAGCAGGATCGCACGGAACCGCCACGGGGCGGGGCGGGCGCCGTCGCGCTGCCAGGCGGCGAGGCCGCGGCCGGTGCCGCGCCAGACCTCCCAGGCCCGGGCCACGCGCTGGCTGTCGGCCGGGCGCAGGCGCGCGGCGGTGGCCTGGTCCACCTTGGCCAGCGCGTCGTGCAGGAAGCGGGGGCCGTGCTCGGCGAGCAGCCGGCGGGCCTGGGCACGGGCGTCCTCGCCGGGATCGGGGATGTCGGCGATCCCGT
>JBGAIK010000096.1:0-17702 GCA_044225615.1 Acetobacteraceae bacterium
GGCTCGCCGAAGCCGGTGCCGTCCTGCTCGGCAAGACCAGCCTCGGCGCCCTTGCCTTCGGCGACATCTGGTACGGCGGCCGCACCCGCAACCCGTGGAACACCGAGGAAGGCTCGCGCGGCTCCAGCGCCGGCTCGGGTGCGGCCACCGCCGCCGCCCTCTGCGCCTTCGCCATCGGCTCGGAGACGCTCGGCTCCATCCTCGCCCCCTCCGCCCGCTGCGGCACCGCCGGCCTGCGCCCCAGCTTCGGCCGCGTCTCCCGCGCCGGCGCCATGGCGCTGTGCTGGTCGCTCGACAAGCTCGGCCCGCTCACCCGCGCGGTCGACGACATCGCCCTCGTGCTGGCCGCGATCAACGGCCACGACCCGCGCGACGAAGGCAGCATCGCCGCCCCCTTCGGCTGGGACGCCACAAGCCCCGCCACCGGCCTCCGCTGCGGCTACATCGAAGCCGACTTCAAGGACGCGCACGACCAGGCCGCCCTCGAAGCCGTCCGCCGCCTCGGCGTCGCCACCGTCCCCGTCACCCTCCCCGACCTGCCCTGGGAGGCGATGCAGCTCCTGCTGTTCGCCGAGGCCGCCGCCGCCTTCGAGGAGCTCACGCTGGACAACCGCGACGACACTCTCGCCCGCCAGGACCCCGGCGGCTGGCCCAACAGCTTCCGCAAGGCGCGCTTCATCTCTGCCGTGGACTACATCCAGGCCGACCGCCTGCGCCGCCGCACCATGCAGGTGATGGACGCCGTCTTCCGCCAGGTGGACGTCCTGCTCTCGCCCCTCAACGCCGGGCCGCTCACCATCATCGGCAACCTCACCGGCCATCCCGGCCTTGCCGTCCGCACCGGCTTCGCCCAGCTCCAGACCCGCGAGATGCCCGCCTTCCTCAACGCCCCCACCCAGCACGCCGACGGCCCGAAGCACAACGTTCCCCACGGCATCGGCATTCTCGCCCCCCTCTTCGACGAAGCCGCCGCCCTCACCCTCGGCCGCGCCCTGGAAACCTCCCTCAACGTCGCCACCGCCCGCCCGCCGACGGGCTGAGGCGCGCATCCGGCGCGGCCCCGGCCGCGCCGACCGCCTTGCCGACGCCACACCGCGCGGGCAGACTCGCGGCCACATGCCCGCCAGCAGGAACGCCCATGAACCTCATCGCCGACCACGCCGCCCGCCCGGCAATCCCGACCAACCCGGTCACCCCCGACCTGCTCGCCGCCCTCCATGCCCTGCTCGGCGACAGGGGCCTGCTCACCAGCCCCGACGACATGCGCCCCTTCCTCACCGACTGGCGCGGCCAGCTCACCGGCAGCGCCGGCGCCGTCCTGCGCCCCGCCTCCACCGACGAGGTTGCCGGCGCGGTGCGGCTCTGCGCCGCCGCCGGCGTGGCCATCGTCCCCCAGGGCGGCAACACCGGCCTCATGGGCGGCGCCACCCCCTATGCGAACCATGCCGGCATCGTCCTCTCGCTCGGCCGCATGAACCGCGTCATCGCCGTCGATCCGGAAGGCTTCACCATGACGGTGGAGGCCGGCTGCGTGCTGCAGACCCTGCAGGAGCTGGCCGCCAGCCATGACCGCCTGCTGCCGCTCAGCCTCGGCGCCCAGGGCTCCTGCATGATCGGCGGCAACCTCTCCACCAATGCCGGCGGCGCCCAGGTGCTGCACTACGGCAACACCCGCAACTTCGTCCTCGGCCTGGAAGTGGTGCTCCCCTCCGGCGAAATCTGGGACGGTCTCAAGGCCCTGAAGAAGGACAACACCGGCTACGACCTCAAGCACCTGTTCATCGGCGCCGAGGGCACGCTCGGCATCATTACCAAGGCCGTCATCAAGGTCTGGCCCCGGCCGAAGGACGTGGCCACCGCCTGGATCGCCATCCGTGATCCCGCCGCCGCCGTCACCCTGCTGTCCGAAGCCCATATCGCCAGCGAGGACAGCGTCACCTCCTGCGAGCTGATGAACCGCACCAACCTCGACGGCGTCTTCGCCCATATTCCCGGCACCCAGGACCCGCTGCCCGGCGGTCACTTCTGGTACCTGCTGATGGAATGGTCCTCCACCCTGCCGCGCCAGGGCGCCATGGCCGGCCGCATGGAGGAGTTCCTCGCCGACGCGATGGAGCGCGGCCTCGTCCTCGATGCCACCATCGCGCAGAGCGAGGGCCAGGCCAAGGCGATGTGGCACATCCGCGAGGCCCATGCCGAGGCCGGCCGGCATGACGGCCCCTCGATCAGCTACGACATCTCGGTCGCCAGCTCCCGCATCCCCGAGTTCATCGACGCCGCCTCCGCCGCCGCCCGCAGCGTGCTCGACAGCATCCGCCCCTGCCCGATGGGCCACATGGGCGACGGCAATCTTCACTTCAACTTCAAGTCCCCGGTCGGGATGTCGACCGATCAGTACCGGCAATATACCCCCGCCGTGACCCGCGCGGTGAACGACGTGCTGCGCGGGTTCGGCGGCTCGATCTCGGCCGAGCACGGCATCGGCCAGGTCAAGATAGGGGAACTCGCGCACTATGCCGACCCGGTGAAGATGGCCACCATGCGCGCGATCAAGCGCGCGCTCGATCCGCAGAACCTGATGAACCCCGGCAAGATTTTCACGGTGTGAGCGATGAAGGCAGACGAAGCCGCCGAGATGATGGATGCCGAGCCGGCGACCGACCGGTTCAAGCAGCTCTGCGCCGTGATCATCTCGGCATTCGCCATGATGCTGGCGGTGACCGGCCTCGGCGGCGACAATGCCACCAAGGAGGCGCTGAACAGCAACATCCAGGCCGCCAACCTCTACAGCTTCTTCCAGGCCAAGAACCTGCGCCAGTCGCTGCTGGTCGTCACCGCCGACGGGCTGGACCTGCAGATCCAGACCGACCCGGCGCTGACGGACGCCGCCCGCGCCACGCTGAGCGAGCGGTCCGCCCAGTATCGCCGCACCATCGCCCGCTACGAATCGGAGCCGGAGACGCAGGAGGGCAAGAAGGAGCTGCTGGCGCGCGCCAAGGCCGAGGAGGAGAAGCGCGACATCAACCTGCGCAAGGACCCGTATTTCGACTTCGCCGAGACCTTCCTGCAGATCGCCATCGTGCTGATCTCGGTGTCGCTGCTGTCGAACCAGAACTGGCTGGTCTATGCCGGCGGCGCCCTCGGCGTGGTCGGCGGCGTGCTGATGCTGAACGGATTCCTGCTGCTGGTGCACATACCGTTCCTCGAATAGGCCCTTTTGAGAATTCGCTCCGGCGAGTCCGCGGCGGTCCATTGGCCGCCGTCGGATGACCGTCAGGGTAGAATCGACAAAAGAGGACTTTCAGCCCGGCAGCACCGCCCCCAGCACCCGGGCATAGTTCCCGCCCAGTATCTTCCCCGCCGCCGCCGCATCGAACCCGATGGCCAGCAGCGCCTCCGCCAAAGCGGGGGCCTGCCGATAGTCCTCGAACGCCCCGGGCGCGAGCAGCCCGCGCATGTCGCTGCCGACGCCGACATGGTCGATCCCGATCGCGTCCACCATCCGCGCCAGGCTCTCGGCATAGAGCCTGACCGAGGGCGTTCCGCTCACCACCGGCCACACCCCCACCACGCCGCCGGTCCCCGCCACGATCCGCGCATGTCCGGGCGAGACCAGCCGGCTCCGCACCCCGGGCGCCGGCGAGAGCGCGGTATGCGACAGCACGAGCGGCCGTACCGAGACCTCCGCCGCCCGCTGCACCAGCAATGCCGTGCCGTGGGCCACGTCCACCACGATGCCGAGCCGGTTGCATTCGCGCACCACGGCCTCGCCGAATTTCGTCAGCCCGCCATGCACCGGCGGCGCGGTCTGGATGTCGCCAAGCTCGTTGACCCGGTAGTGGGTCAGCTGGAGGTGCCGCAGCCGGTGGGTCCGGAACACCTCCTCGACCCGCTCGATCCGTCCTTCGAGGAAGTCCGCCCCCTCCGCCGCCACCACCACGGCCGGCCCGGCCAGCCGCGCCAGCCCGGCCCGGTCCGCCACCACCGCCAGCCCCTGCTGCCGGACCAGCTCGTGCAGCCGCGCGAACGCCGCCTGCCCGTGCGTCCACAGCTCCCCGGCCTCCGGTTCGCGGAACGCCTCGATCCTGCGGTTCGCCACATGCGTCGTCGGCGTGTCGGCCACCATGGCCAGCGCGATCAGCCGCATGCCGCCCTCGCGCATCGGCCCCGCCAGCGGCGCGAACGGCCGCGCGCCCTGCCGCGAGATGATCACGTTCCCCGCATGGCTGTGCAGGTCCATCGCCGCCAGGCCGGCGAGCAGGGCCTGCCCCGCCCCGGCCGGCTGGGCGCCGGCCAGCCGTGGCACCGAACAGACCAACGGTGCTGCCAGCAGCGCGCGCCGCCCGAACCCCTCCACCTTCGCCGCGACCGCCGCCCCGGCGATCTGCCACCGCCACGCATCGCCCGCCGGCAGCCGCCGCCAGACGCCGCGCACCCGCACCGGCCCGCTCCTGGCCGTCCCCGGCGCCGGCACCTCCACCGTATCCGCCGCCACCGGCCGGCAGCCGGCGCAGCAGGGCGCCTCCGCCATCAGCAGCATGGCCGCACCCGCCACCGGCACATAGCCATAGCCCTCGGCCTCGATCGCCGCGCCCTCGGCGGGCGCCTCGCCCGCGAACAGCCGGGCCCAGTCGAGCCGCATCAATCGTAGGACGCGATGAAGTCCGCCACCGCCGCCAGGCAGGCCGGCTTTTCCTCGACATGCGGCATATGGCTCGACTGCTCGAAGATGCGCCACCGCACGTCCGGGATCCGGTCGGCGAAGGGCTGCACCACCGCCGGCGTCGCCTCGTCATGCCGGCCCGATATCAAAAGGGTAGGGGCCTGCACCCGATCCAGCCGGTCGATAACCGACCAGGTCTTCAACGTGCCGATGCAGTGGAACTCGCTCGGCCCGTTCATCGTATGATACACGGTCGGATCATCAGTGATCGCCGCGAAGGTCGCCTCCACCTCGGGCGGCCAGGGCACCCGGCAGACATGCCGGTCGTAGAACACCCGCACCGCCGCGTTGTACTCGTCGCTATCCGTCGTCCCCGCCGCCTCGTGGCGCAGCAGCGTATCCTGCACCTCCGGCGGCAACAGCGCGCGCAGCTTGTTCGCCTCCTGCAGCCACAGCGCCATCGAGGCCGGCGAGTTGGCGATCACCAGCGAGCGCAGCCCCGCCGGCCGCCGCACCGCATGCTCCGCCCCGAGCATCCCGCCCCAGCTCTGCCCCAGCAGATGGTAGCGCCCGGCGATCCCGAGATGGTCCAGCAGGTTGTCCAGCTCGGCGAGGAACAGATCGACGGTCCAGAAATCGGCCCCCTTGTCGCGCAGATGGGTCGAATTGCCGACGCCGAGCTGGTCGTAGTGGCTCACCGCCCGGCCGGTTTCCGCCAGGTCCGCGAAGCTCAGTATGTAGTTGTGCGCCGCCCCCGGCCCGCCATGCAGCGTCACCAGCGGCGCCTTGCCGCTGCCCAGGTCGCCGGTCACCCGGTACCAGGTCTCCCAGTCGCGAAACTTCGCCCGCCCCTCGCGCATCGCTCACCCCTGCTGGAGTCTGGTTTGGCCGTGTGATTCACGCTTTCCGGCCTTCGGCCTCAAGCGATCACGCTCCATGGATGATGCACGCTTCCCCCGACCGCGCTAGGCTCCCCCAAAATCAGGGGAAACGGCGCCATGGACCTCGTCATCCGCAACGGCACCCTCATCGACGGCTCCGGCGGCCCGCCGCGCGAGGCCGATCTCGCGATCGCGGACGGCCGCATCGCCGCGATCGGCCAGGTGCCGGGGAAGGGCAGGGAGGAGATCGACGCCCGGGGCAGGCTCGTCACCCCCGGCTTCATCGACATCCACACCCATTACGACGCGCAGGTCACCTGGGGCAGCCGGATCACGCCCAGCACCTGGAACGGCGTCACCACCGTGCTGATCGGCAATTGCGGCGTCGGCTTCGCCCCCTGCCTGCCGGAGCGGCGGGACATGCTGGTCAAGCTGATGGAAGGGGTGGAGGACATTCCCGAAGTCGTCCTCACCGAGGGCCTGCCGTGGAACTGGCAGAGCTTCCCCGAATTCCTCGATGCCCTCGCCGCCCGCCGGTTCGATGCCGACGTCGCGACCCAGGTGCCGCATGCCGCGCTGCGCGTGCACGTGATGGGCGAGCGCGGCGCCGACCGCGAGCCCGCCACGGCCGCCGACCGCGCCGAGATGGCGCGCCTCGCCGCGGAGGGCATCCGCGCCGGCGCCCTCGGCTTCTCCACCTCGCGCACGCTGGCCCACAAGACGCTCGACGGGCGCCACACGCCGACGCTGAAGGCCGAGGAGGCGGAGCTGGCCGAGATCGCCGCCGCCCTGCCCGGCGGCTGGCTGCAGGTGATTTCCGATTTCGACGACATCGACGGCGAGTTCGCCATGCTCCGCCGCCTCGCCCAGGGCTCCGGCCGGCCGATGACGATCTCGCTGCTGCAGCGCGAGCAGCGGCCCCAGGCCTGGCGCCGCATCCTGGACCATATCCGCGACGCCAATGCCGCGGGCACCCGCATCACCGGCCAGGTGATGGGCCGCCCGGTCGGCGTGATGCTCGGCTTCGAGATCAGCCAGAACCCGTTCATCGGCTGCCCGTCCTGGCAGGAGGTGGCGAAGCTGCCCTTCCCGGAGCGGCTTGCCATCCTGCGCCGCCCGGATTTCCGCGCCCGCCTGCTGTCGGAGCACACCGCCGACCCGACGCTGGCGCACCGGCTGAACACCTGGGCCAAGATCTTCCCCCTCGGCGACCGCCCCGACTACGAGCCGGCGCCGGAGCTGAGCGTGGCCGCCCAGGCGGCGCGCGCGGGCGTGAAGCCGGCGGACTTCGCCTACGACCTGCTGCTGCAGAAGGAGGGGCGCAACATCCTCTACCGCCCGATCATCAACTACGCCGACGGCGACCTTGGGGCGGTGGCCGAGATGATGCAGGACCCGAACACGCTGATGGGGCTCGGCGACGGCGGCGCCCATGTCAGCATCATCTGCGACGCCTCGGCGCCCACCACCATGATCACCCACTGGACCCGCGACCGCACGCGCGGGGAAAGGCTGCCGCTCGAATGGGTCATCCGGCGCCTCAGCCGCGACAATGCGCTGGCGCTGGGGCTGACGGATCGGGGCCTGCTCGCGCCGGGCAGGAAGGCCGACATAAACGTGATCGACTATGATCGCCTGGCCGCGCACGCGCCGGAAGTGCTGTACGACCTGCCGGCCGGCGGCCGCCGGCTGGTGCAGCGGACCGAGGGCTACGTGGCGACCATCCTGTCCGGCGTGCCGGTCCAGCGCGAAGGCGAGGCGACCGAGGCGCTGCCCGGCCGCCTCATTCGCGGCGCCGCCTGATCAGCGCTTCTGGCGGGCCTTGCGGGCGGCGTAGCGGGCGTCGCGCAGGGCCTTCTGCTCGGCGGCGACCGCCTGGGCGCGCGCCTTGGCGTCGAGGTCGAGCTGGACGGCGCGGGCGATCTCGTCGGCGCGGCGCTGGGCGGCGGCCTTGGCGCGCTCCTCGGCCTCGGCCAGCCGCGCGGCCTCGGCGGCGGCGGCGGCGAGCTCTTCCTGGCGCTTGCGCTCCAGCTCGGCGGCCTTGGCCGCGGCCTTCTCGGCCTGGCGGGCGGCGCGGGCATCGGCAATGGCCTTCAGCTCCGCCTGCTTCGCGAGCATCGCCGGGTCGTCGGGGCCGGGGCGGGCGCGGAATTTCTCGATCAATGCCTTCTTCGCGTTGGCGGCGGCATCACGGCGTTCATTGTAGTCGTGGATTTTTGGAACTGGCATGCCGTCACCATAGCAGATTCGGCGCTGCGCCGGAACCCGGGGTGGCTTGTTGCATGGCTCGGTATCGCCGGAGGCATGACGCCGGCGGGCGCTGTGGTCCGCATCATCTGCCGAGTTCCGCGCCGCTGTCGAGCGAATTGCGCAGTCCGGGCAGCGCCGCGCCGTCGGCCGGGCCCCATACCGGCATCTCGCGCAACCGGCGCCGGGTCGTGCCGGAGACATGCACCTCCGCCATCACCACGTGGGAGGGGGTGCCGCCGCAGGGGCCGGTATCCGTGCGCGCCGCGCAGCGCAGGCGGCGCAGCACGTCGATGATCCGGACATCGCCGCCATATCGTCGGGCCAGCGGCGCCACCATCAGGCTGCGTCGCCGGCAGCAGCGCCCGCAGCGGATTTCCAGATGCCATCGCGCGAGCTCGTCCAGCGGCGTGGCCGGGATCGGCAGGGACCCGATCGGCAGTTCCGGCATGCCTCACTCCTGGTGCACCACGCCCAGCCGCGCGCGCCGCAATGCCTCCAGCAGGTGCTCGGCGCAGACGCTGCTCAGATACAGTTCCGCCATCCGCGGCAACCGCCCGCCGCGGGCGATGGCGAGGCGCAGCACCTGCACCACCTCCTCGTCGGTGGCATTGCGTTGTAGACCGGCAAAGAGCGTGCCCTGCTGCATGGCGAGAACATATAAAGAACAGCTCCCCGCGTCGAGTCGAATTGCAGTCACCCTCCAGCATGTGAGCGCAGGCCATGAAGCAAGCCCGGATCGCCAAGCCCAAGGCCCGGCTGCCGGCTGTCGAGGCCGTCTGCCTGTGCGGCGCCGTGCGCATGGAGATCGACTTTCCCGCCTTCTGGGCCTGGCATGACCACACCGAGGCGACGCGGCGGGCGCATGGCGCGGCCTATGCCACCTATGCCGGCGTCTGGCGCAGCCGGCTCCGCGTCGTGCAGGGGGAAGGGGCGATCACCCGCTTCGAGCACGCGGCGACCCGCACGGCGCGCAATTTCTGCGCGGCCTGCGGCACGCCGCTGTTCTATGAGCGGTTCCATTCGCCGAAGATGGTCAACATCCCGCGGGCGCTGTTCCAGGGGCGGACCGGGCGCGAGCCGCGCTATCACGTCGGCATCGAGCAGTCGCCGGACTGGGTGTGGAAGCCGGAGAAGCTGGTGCCGCTGAAGGGATTCCCCGGCGTGGTCTGGCACCGCCCGGCGCGAAGGAGGGCTTTTCCGCCGGAGTAAGGTCTGTTATACGGCTGACATGTCAGAAAGCATGTCAGCCGACGACCCGTCTCCGCTCGCCGCCCGCGCCGCCGGCCTGCTCCGCGCCGACATCCTGGCCTGCCGCCTTGTCCCCGGCGCCACGCTCAGCGAGGCGGTGCTCGCCGCCCGCACCGATCTCGGCCGCGCCCCCATCCGCGCCGCCCTCGCCCGCCTCGCCGACGAGGGGCTGGTGCAGCCCATTCCCCGCCGCGGCTGGATCGTCACCCCCGTCACCGTCCGCGACATCCACGAGGTGTTCGACCTGCGGCTGATCCTGGAGCCCGAGGCCGCCCGCCGCGCCGCCCGGGCGCGGGCCGGGCTCGAGCAGCTGCACGCGCTCAACGCTGCCTGCCTGCCGGGGCACGACCCGGCCGATCCCGACACCGCGCTCAGCTTCCTCACCGCCAACGCCCGCTTCCACACCGCCATCGCCGAGCTGTCCGGCAACCAGCGCCTGGCTCGCCAGCTCGGCCGCCTGCTCGACGAATCCACCCGCATGCTGGTCCTCGGCCTCTCCCGCCGCGACCGCTCCCGCGAAATGGCGCACGAGCATTCCGCCCTGCTCGACGCGCTGGCCCAGGGCGACGCGCCCGAGGCCGCCGCCATCATGGCCGAGCAGGTCGCCGCCAGCCGCGCCATGGTGCTCGATGCCCTGACCGGCCCCCTTTCCCCCCTCGTCGTCTCGGAGGTCGCATGACCGCGCTCAGCCGCCTGCTCGCCGACATCGCCGACGCCGCCGGCGCGCCGGCCGCCGCCCGCGACCGCCACATGGCCGCCGCCCTGGCGCCGCATCTCGGCGATCCCGAGCTGCTCGCCGGAATCGACTGTCCCTGCAACCCGGCCTGCTACACCCGCCATCTGCTGCACGACGATCCCGCGCGCGGCTATGCCGCCGTCATCATCGCCTGGGCGCCCGGCCAGATGTCGCCGGTGCACGGCCACCGCACCTGGTGCGCCTTCGGCGTCCAGCGCGGCTGGCTGACCGAGACCTTCTTCCGTCCCGAGGGCGGGACCGCCCGCCCCACCGGCTGCATCGCCCGGCGCCCCGGCGACGTCAGCCACGCCGCCGCCGACCCCGCCGCCATCCACCGCATCGCCAATCTGGGCACCGAGCCGGCCTTTTCGCTGCACGTCTATGGCGTGCCGTTCGAGCGCTTCGGCCAGGGCGTCAACGCCGTGTGGGCAGCCTGACATGGACCTCGCAGGCAAGTTCGCCCTCGTCACCGGCGCCTCGCGCGGCATCGGCCGCGCCACCGCGCTGGCCTTCGCCGCGGCCGGTGCCGACATCGCCTTCTGCCATCTCGACGACGCCGCCAAGGCGGAGGAAACCGCGGCCGAAATCAGGGCACTGGGCCGCATTGCCCTGCATGCCAACCTGGATGTCTCTGACATTTCAGCCGCCCGCGCCTTCGTCGCCACCCTTCCGCCGATCGACATCCTGTTCAACAACGCCGGCGCCAACATCCGCAAGCCGTTCGAGGACGTCACCGAGGCCGACTACGACCGCGTCGTCGACGTCCATCTCAAGGGCATGTTCTTCATGGCCCAGGCGGTCTATCGCGGCATGCTCGCACGCGGCGCAGGCTGCATCATCAACGTCGCCAGCCAGCTCGGCCTCAAGGGAGCGCCCGGCTGCGCGCCCTACTGCGCCGCCAAGGCCGGCATTGCCGGCTTCACCCGCGCGCTCGCCTGGGAAGCCGCACCCCGCGGCATCCGCGTCAACGCCATCGCCCCCGGCCCGATCGACACCGACCTCGTGCGCCAGAACCCGCCCGACTGGCAGGAACGCTTCAAGGCCCGCCTGCCGATCGGCCGCTTCGGCACGCCCGAGGAGATCGCGGCCACCGCCCTGCTGCTCGCCGGTCCCCAGGGCGGCTTCTATGTCGGCGCCACCCTGTCGCCCAATGGCGGCGACATAATGTACTGACGCCGCTGTGAATCGCCGCCGAGTGCGCTAAACCCGCCCGCGATGGACAGTACCCGCCGCGACGCGCAGGCCTGGCTCAAGGCCGAAACCCGGCTGGCCTGCCGGCCGACGGTGCGTCGCCGCGTTCGGCCTCGCCGGCACCGCGCCGCCATCGCCCAGGCCGGCTGCACCGCCTGGGCCGTCGCCGCCGCCCTTGCCGGCCATGCCCCGCCCCCTCGCCGCGCTCGCCGGCTTCGCCCTTTCGCCCTCGCCCAGGCCGGCCTCGGCATTCTCTCCGAGCGCGCCGCCTTCGAGGCCGGCGCCGGCGCCCGCCGCCGCCTGCGCAGCGACGCGCTCGCGCGCCTGCTCGCCGCCGGTCCCGCCCTGCTGCGCGGCCGCCATTCGGGCGAGCTCGCCGCCATCGCGGTCGACCGTATCGAGGCGCTGCACGGGCTCTTCGCCCACTGGCTCTCCGCCGCCATGCTCGCCGGCGCCGGCCCCGCTTTGGTCGGCCTCGCGGTGCTCTGCGTCGATCCCTTCGCCGCCCTGATCCTGGCCGGCTGCTATGCGGTCGCGATCCTCGCCATGGCAGTGTCCGGCCTCGGCGCCGCCCAGGCCGCCCGCGCCCAGTTCACCGCCATGGCCCGCCTCCAGGCCCGCTTCCTCGATCGCGTCCGCGGCATCGCCACCATCGTCCTCGCCGGCCGCGCCGAGGACGAGGCCATGGCCCTCGGCACCGCCGCCGAAGAACTGCGCCGGCGCACCATGCGCGTCCTGCGCCGTGCCTTCCTCTCCTCCGCGGCACTCGACCTCGCCGCCGCCTTCGCCCTCGTCATGCTCGCCATCCGCTATGGCCGCCAGCTCGCCGCCGGCACGCTCGCCGAACCCGGCGCCGCGCTGTTCGTCATTCTGCTGGTGCCGCTCTTCTTCGCCCCCCTGCGCGCCTTCGCCGCCGCCTACCAGGAGCGCATGGTCGCCCTCGGCGCCGGCGCCGAGCTCGCCGGCCTGCCCGCCCCGCCCGCCCCGCCCGAAGCCCTGCCGGTCCGCACCGTCGCCGCCCACGGCGTCACCATCGCCTTCGAACAGGTCCGCCTCACCTGGGACCCGGGCCGCGGCCCCGCGCTCGACAACGTCACCTTCCGCGTCCCCGCCGGGGAGACGGTAATCCTCGCCGGCCCGTCCGGCGCGGGGAAATCCACCATCATCGAGGTCCTGCTCGGCTTCGTCCGCCCCGATGCCGGCCGCGTCACCTTCAACGGCGCCGACATCGCCACCATCGTCCCCCAGGCCCTGTCGCGCCTCACCGCCTGGATCGGCCAGCGCCCGGTGCTGTTCGCCGGCACCATCCGCGACAACATCCGCTTCGCCCGTCCCGAGGCGACCGACGCCGAGGTCGAGGAAGCCGCCCGCTTCGCCGCCGTCGCGGCCTTCGCCGCCCGTCTTCCCGCCGGGCTCGACACGCCCATCGGCGAAGGCGGCTTCGGCCTTTCCGGCGGCGAGGCCCAGCGCGTCGCGGTCGCCCGCGCCTTCCTCAAGAACGCGCCGGTCCTGCTGCTCGACGAGCCGACCGCCCATCTCGACCCGGCCACCGAGGCCGAGATGCTGGAAAGCCTGCGCCGCCTCGCCGTCGGCCGCACCGTCGGAGGCCGAGATGCTGGAAAGCCTGCGCCGCCTCGCCGTCGGCCGCACCGTCGTGCTCGCCAGCCACGCCACCGCCGCCAGCGCCTTCCTCGGCCGCCGGATCGATCTCCGTGCCGGGCGCATCCTGGGCGCCCGCGCCGCATGATGCCTTTGCTGCGCATCCTGTCGCTGTGGCGCGGCCGCGCCTGGCGCCTCGGCCTTGGCCTGGCACTCGCCATCCTCGGCACTGCCGCCGCGGTCGCGATGATGGGCCTTGCCGGTGCGATGGTCGCCGCCGGCGGCGCCATGCTGGCCGCACCGCTGGCGCTGCGCATCCTCGCCTACAACCGCATCGTGCTGCGCTACCTGGAGCGGCTGGCCACGCATGACGCGATGTTCCGGGCGCTGGCCGACCTGCGCGTGTGGTTCTTCCGCGGCCTCGCCGCCCGCTCCGCCGGCGGCCTCGGCTTCCGCCGCGCCGGCGACCTGCTGGCCCGCCTGGTCAACGACGTGGAGGCGCTGGACGGGCTCTATCTGCGCATCCTGGTGCCCGCCGCCGGCGCCGTGCTGCTGCTGCCCGGCCTCGCGCTGCTCACCGGCCATGCCAGCGTGCCGCTCGCCGTCATGGTCGCGCTGCTCTTCGCCGCCGCCGCCTTCCTGCTGCCGGCGATGGCGGCGCGGATGACGCGCGATGCCGGCACCCGCCTGTCGGAGGCCGAGGCCGGCCTGCGCATCGCCGCCCTCGACACGCTGAGCGGTCTGCGTGAGGTCCGCGCCTTCGGCGCCGAGGGCCGCATGCTGGCCCTGGTCCAGGCGAAGGAGGCGGCCCTGTTCGCCGCCCAGGACGGGCTGGCCCGCCGCGCCGCCGCCGCCCAGGCGGCTGCACTGGTCTGCGGCCAGGCGGCGCTGCTGGCCCTGCTGGTTGCCCTCGGTGCCCATCCCGGCCTCGTCGCCGCCCTGTTCCTCGCCGTCGCCGCCTTCGAGGCGATCGGCGGCCTGCCCCGCGCCGGCGTGCTCGCCGGCCACGCCGCCGCCGCCGCCGGCCGCGTCATCGCCGCCGCCGAGGGCCCGTCCCCGGTGCCCGACCCCGCCGCCCCCGCCACCCCGCCCGCCGGCAGCGCGCTGCGCTTCGAGAACATCCACCACCGGTGGCAGCCCGATCGTCCCCTGGTGTTCGACGGGCTGTCGCTGGAAATCCGCGCCGGCCAGCGCGTCGCCCTGCTCGGCCCGTCCGGCATCGGCAAGTCCACCCTCGCCGCGCTCGCCCTCAAGGTCGCAGCCCCGGACGAAGGCCGTGTCCTGCTCGGCGGCGCCGACATCGCGACCCTCGCGGCGGCGGACGTGCGCGCCCGCATCGCCCTGCTCAGCCAGTCCACCCACCTGTTCGACGACACCATCCGCAACAACCTGCTGCTCGCCCGCCCCGACGCCGACGAGGCGGCACTGTGGGCCGCGCTCACCGATGCCCGCATCTTCGACCTGGTCCGCGCCCTGCCCGACGGGCTCGACACCTGGGTCGGCGAGGGCGGCGCCCGCTTCTCCGGCGGCCAGCCCGCCGCTTCGCCCTGGCCCGCGCGCTGCTCGCCCCGGCCCCGATCCTGATCCTCGACGAACCCTGCGCCGGGCTCGACGCCGAGACCGAGCGCGCCTTCCTGGAAACCCTGAACGGCATCGCCTCCGGCCGCACGATCGTGCTGATCGTCCACCGGCTGACCGGCGCCGAGAAGCTCGACCGCATCCGCGCCTGCAGGGCGGCAAGGCGGTGGCTTCGGGGATAGCGGAAGATGAACAAAGAGGTGGCGGGGCAGCGAGACGAGGGAGTTCCCTTCTTCTCGCTGCCTCGCCGCCTCTTTGTTCACCTTGACTTCGCTGCTTCAGAACCCGCGAAAATCGCTGAACCCGTCCGCCGCCACCCGCTCGGTCACCAGCGCATTGGCCGGCGCGGCCCGGTCCTCGTGCCCGATCGCCATGCCGCACACCACCATGTCGTGCGCGCCCAGCTCGAGCAGCCCGCCGATCGTGCGCGGAAACTCCGCGAACACCGCCATCGGGCAGGTATCCAGCCCGCGCGCCCGGGCGGCGGTGCAGATGTTCTGCAGGAACATCCCGTAATCCACCCAGCTGCCCAGCTCCAGCCGCCGGTCGATCAGGCAGATCAGCCCCACCGGCGCGCCGAAGAAGTGCAGGTTGCGCACCACCTGGGCCTTCATCTTCTCCGTCTCGCCGCGGGCGATGCCGAGCAGCCCGTACAGGTCCCAGCCGATCTTGCGCCGCCGCGACAGGTACGGCTCGAACAGCGGCTGCGGATAGTAGCGCCGCTCGGTCGCCGGCGCCTCCGCGCCGCTGGCATAGGCGCCGGCAACGCCGGCGCAGAACCGCGCCAGCGCCTCGCCCGCCAGCGCGATCACCCGCCAGGGCTGCATGTTGGTCCCCGACGGCGCCCGGGCGGCCACGTCGAGCAGATGGGAAACGGTCGCGCGATCCACCGGCGTCGGCAGGTAGCCCCGCACCGAGCGGCGCGACAGGATCGCCGCCTCGGCGGCGTTGGCGGGCTCGATCATGCCGGCTTGCGGCCGCCGCCCGGCGGCGGGGGTGCGAACACGGTGCGCTGCTCGATCGCCAGCACGTCGGCCGGGCGCGGAAACGGCGCCGGCGCGGGCGCGCCCGCTTCACGGGGGCGCCCGATGGCGGCGAAGAAGGTCTCCAGCCCGTTCGGCAGCAGCAGCCAGACGAATTCCAGCGGCGCCTCGCCGTCGTTGACGAACATGTGCACCCGGTTGCGGCCCAGGAAGAAGGTGGTGCCAGGCACCATCGCGTGCCGCTGCCCTTCGATCAGCGCATGGCCCGTGCCCGCGACGACGTGGATCACCTCCTCGTTGCGGTCGTGCGAATGCTCGCGCACGTAGCAGCCGGGCGCCACCGACTGGCGGCCGAACCCCACCGGGTGCTCCATGCGCGTGTTGTGCGGCGCGAGCAGCACCTCCACGAAGCCGTTGGCCGGCACCGGCTGCCAGTGGCTCTCCGCCTCGCCGGGCTGGACGATGCGCAGGTCGCCGAGATCGGTATCCATTTCGGTCTCCCTCAGGTCAGGCGTTGCAGCGCGAGGTCGATGCGTTCGATTTCCGGGGCCGACAGCCGCAGCCCCAGCTTGCTGCGCCGCCACACCACGTCGGCGGCGGTGCGGGCGTATTCGTTTCGCGTCAGCCAGGCCAGCTCGGCGGCGGTGAGCCCCGCGCCATACTGCGTGCCGAGGTCGCCCAGCGTCGCGGCACCATCCAGCAGCCGTGCGGCGTCGGTACCGTAGGCGCGCACCAGCCGCCAGGCGAGGCCCTCGGCCAGGAACGGGTGGGCCCGCCGCAGCCCGTCCACCAGTGCCGCGAACCCCTCGCGCGGAAAGTCGCCGCCGGGCAGGGGCGTCGTGCCGGTCCAGCCCGCCTGCTTGCCCGCCTTCGGCACCGGCAGGTGCGGCGCGAGCTTCGCCAGCGCCGCCTCGGCCAGCCGGCGCGCGGTGGTGATCTTGCCCCCGAACACCGACAGCGCGGCGGGCTGCCCCTGCGGCGCGTCCAGCGCCAGCACGTAGTCCCGTGTCGCCGCCTGCGCCGCGCCCGCGCCGTCGTCGTACAGCGGACGCACCCCGGAATAGGTCCACACCACATCCTCCGGCCGCACCGGCGTGCGGAAATATTCGGACGCCCCGGCACACAGATAGCCGATCTCGTCCGGCGTGATCGCCACCGTGGCGGGATCGTCGTGAAAGTCGAGATCGGTGGTGCCGATCAGGGTGAAATCCCGCTCGTAGGGGATGGCGAAGACGATGCGCCCGTCGCCGTTCTGGAAGATGTAGCAGCGGTCATGCGCGGTCAGCCGCGGCACCACGATGTGGCTGCCCTTCACCTGCCGCACCCGGGCCGGCTGGCTGGCGCCCATCACGCCCCCCAGCACCTCGGCCACCCAGGGGCCGGCCGCATTCACCAGCGCCCGCGCCCGCACGCGCCGCCCGCCCTCCAGCGCCACCGTCCACGCCCCCTCCTCGCGCAAAGCGGCCGTCACCCGGGTCCGGGTCAGGATCTCGGCCCCGCGCGCGGCGGCGTCGCGCGCGCTCAGCACCACCAGCCGGGCATCCTCCACCCAGCAGTCCGAATACTCGAAGCCGCGCACGAACTCCGGCTTCAGCGCCGCCCCGGCCGGATCGCGCCGCAGATCGAGCGTCCGCGTCGCCGGCAGCCTCCGGCGCCCGCCCAGATGGTCGTACAGGAACAGTCCGGCGCGCAGCAGCCAGGCGGGCCGCAGCCCGGCATGGTGCGGCAGCACGAAGCGCAGCGGCCAGATGACATGCGGCGCGATGCCCCACAGCACCTCGCGCTCCATCAGCGCCTCCCGCACCAGGCGGAACTCGTAGTATTCCAGGTAGCGCAGCCCGCCATGGATCAGCTTGGTGGAGGCCGACGAGGTGGCCTGCGCCAGGTCCCCCTGCTCGGCCAGCAGCACGCGCCAGCCGCGGCCGGCGGCGTCGCGGGCGATGCCGGCGCCGTTGATGCCGCCGCCGATGATGGCCAGGTCGATGAGGTCGCTCATGCGGCGGAGGTCTTATCCCCGGCCGCCGCGGGCAGGGAAGGGGCATGCGCCGCCTGCACCAGCGGCATCGCTGCGGCGATCTCGCCCGAGACCGAGGAGGTGAGCTGGCGGTGCACCAGCAGCCCCAGCAGCAGCGCGGCGGCGGCGATCAGCGCCCAGGGGCCGGCCAGCCACAGCATGCCGGCGAGCGCGAAATAGTACGACCGGATGCCGTCGTTGAAGGTCGCCAGCGCACTGCTCAGCACCCCGCCCAGCCGCGCGGCGAGCTGGCCCAGCACCGGCTCCTCCGGTGCCCGGGGCGGCATCGCGCCGATCAGCGCCACCGTGTAGTTCATCTGCCGCAGCGCCCAGGTCAGCTTGAACAGCCCGTGCACCAGCACCGCCAGCGGCAGCAGCACCTTCAGCGCCAGCAGCGCGCGCGAGGGCGGCGGCCCGAAGGAAAGCTCGTCGATCGCCGGCTGCAACCGGTCGAGGCCGGTCAGCACGCCCAGCAGCGCGCCGATGGCGATCAGGCTGGTGGAGGCGAAGAAGCTCGCGCTGTGGATCACATGGCCGATCAGCGAGGAATCGGCGATCC
>JBGAIK010000097.1:0-17355 GCA_044225615.1 Acetobacteraceae bacterium
GGTCCGGCGCCCAGCGCGACCGCAATGCCATTGTCGGCGGCGTTGCCGGTGGTGACGGTCAGCGCGCCGTCCAGGCCGACGGCGGCGAGGTTGCCGGTCAGGCCGGTGACCGCCATCGCGGCGGTGCCGGCGAGGGTCAGCGCGACATTCTGCGCCAGCAGAGTGGCGTCGATCGCAACGGCGTCGCCAGTGCCGCTCGCGGTGATCGACGTGGCCGCGCTGCCGGCGACGATGGCGATGACGTTGTCGGCGGCATCGCCCACGGTGACGGCGAGGACGCCGGTCAGGCCGGTGGCATTCAGGTCGCCGGCAAGGCCGGTCACGCCGGGAGCCATCGCGCCGGACAGGGTCAGCGTCTCAGCCTCGGCCAGTGCGGCGGCATCGATGGCGAGGGCGCCGGCGCCCTTCACGATAGTGGTGGCGCCGCTGCCGGTGAGCACCGCGGCGATGCCTGCCGCCGCGGCGATGGCGCCCAGGGTGACGGCGCTGGCGCCTGCGAGGCCGAGCCGTTCCACGGCGTGCAGTCCGGCAAAATCGCTGTCGCCGAGGGTTTCCGCCCCGGTGAGCTGGACCGTGTCGCTGCCGCCATCGGCAAAGACCTGTGCGGCAACCAGATCGGCGCGCGATGCGAAAGCGAAGCTGTCGGCACCGCTACCGCCGGTCAGCAGATCCGCTCCGCCACCGCCGGCGACAGTGTTGCTGCCGTTGCCGAGGGTGATGGTGTTCGCGGCGCTGCCGGCGATGACTGCGAGGTCGCCCGCATGACCAGCCGCGGCGAGGTTGCCGGCCTCGAGGGCAACGTTGGCGGCACCTGACCCGGTCAGTGTGAGCACCTGGCCGGCGGCGAGCGCCTGGGCGTCGATCGCGCAGCGAGATTGCCGGCGGCGAGGTCGGCGGCGAGGCCGGTGACCTGCATCGCCGCGGCGCCAGACAGGGTGAGCAGCGCGTCGTCGGCCATGGCTGCCGCGTCGATCGCCACGAGGTCACCGGTGCCGCTGGCGGTGATCGTGACGGCGCCGCTGCCCGTCGTGAGCGCGATCGCGTCATCGGCGGCATCGCCGGCGATGACCTCGAGCGCGCCGGTGCTGCCGCCCGCGGAGAGGATGGCGACCAGGTCGGTCACAGTGAATCCGACCGCGCCTGACAGCATCAGCGTGGCGCCGGAGGCAAGCGCGCTGGCGTCGATAGCCACGATATCACCGGTTCCGCTCGCCTGGATCGTGGTGCTGGCCGTCCCGGTTGCGATGGCAATGGCATTGCCGGTTGCATCGCCGGCGACGATGTCGAGCGGTCCGGACAGGTCACCGGCGGCAAGACTGCCGGCAAGGCCGGTGACCGTCAGCGTCGCGCTTCCTGCCAGTGTCAGCAGCGCGGACTCGCCCAGCGCCGCGGCGTCGATCGCGAGCGGCGTTGCGGCAGTGAGCATGGTGTCGCCGTTGCCGGTCAGGACGGCCTGGATCCCGGCGACGGCGGCGTGCGTGCCCAGCGCGGCGCTGCTGGCTCCGGTCAACGCCAGCGTCTCGGTCTCAACCACCGCGGTGAAATCGGCATCGGCGAGATTGGCGGCGGAATCCAACTGCAGCCTGTCGGCGTCCGCCCGGCCGTCGATCCGGGCGGCGCTCAGCAGCGCGGCGCGGTCGGCGAAGGCCAGCACATCGGCCTCCCCGGTGCCCTCCACCCAGGGGGCCGAGGCGGGGCCGGCATTGCCGGCGGCGTCGGTGACGCTGGCAGTGAAGCGGCGGATCGCGTCGGCACCGGCAACGCCGGCGGCCGACCAGGCGCCGCCGGAATCTGCGGCAACGGTGTCGAGCAGGATGACACCGTCGCGGAGCATGACCGTGCTGCCCGGCTCGGCCGTCCCGGCGAGGTCCCAGTCCCCGGCGACGATCCCAGCGGACAGGATCGCCGCGGCACCGGGTGGCGTCATGTCCACGGCGAGGCCGCCGGCCACCCGGATCGCCATGTTGCCAGCAATGTCGGTCGCATCGGCGCTGAGGCTGTAGTCGCCGTCGGCGAGGCCCTGCGCGATGGCAGCCGGAAACTGCGTGCTCCAGGCGCCGGCGCTGACGCTTGCGGTCGCGCTGGCCAGCACGGCATCGCCGGCATCGCGGAGGTCGATCGTGACGAGGCTGCCATCCGGCAGGCCGCCGGCGGTGCCGGATACCGCGAGGCCCGCGGCGGAATCGGCGAGATTCAGCATGCCGTCGCCGGATGGTGCATCCATGGTCAGGACCGGCGCATCGGTATCCACCGCCAGCGTGCCGGCGGGGTCGAAGCCGATGGCGCCGGCACGGTCGAGCACATTGCCCGCGCTGTCGTGGATGGAAGCGAGGGGGGCCCGCAGGGACAGGACCTGAAGGTCGGCAGCGTTCTGGCCGGGCGCGATCACATGCACAAAGGTCAGGGCGTCCGTGCCGGAGCCGCCGGCATAGTGGGCGGTGCCGCCATCATTGAGATGCAGCACGGGGCTGCCCGTGGAGATGGTTACGGCTTCGCTGAGCTGGACCGTGAGGGTGACGGTACCGCCGGCGCGGAGCGATGCATCGGCGGGCGTGGCGACGATTCCGGTTATGGTCGGGCGCGCGGTGTCCACCACCAGCGTGCCCGCGGGATCAAAGCCAGCGGCGCCGGAGAGGCGAGCCGCGTTGCCGGCGGCGTCGCGGATGGCGGCGGGACCGCGCGCCAGCGACAACACCTGGAGATCGGCGGCGTTGTCGCCGGCCTGGATGAAGTAGCTGAAGGTCAGTATATCCGTGCCGGAGCCACCCACATATTGCGCGCGGCCACCGCTGTTGAGGACAAGGGCGGGGGTCCCGCCGCTGACCGTGACGGCCTCGCTGAAGCGGACGGTGAAGGTCACGACGGCACCGGCCCTGAGCGCCGCGCTGTCCGGGCTTGCCTCGATCGCCGTGATGGTCGGGGCGATGGTGTCGATCGCGAGCACGCCTTCAGGGTCGGCCGCCGCACCGGCAAGATCGGCGTTGCGGCCGGCGGCGTTGCGAACTCTGGCGCCGCGCAGGCCGATGCCGGTGGCCTGCAGGTCGGCGACGTTGCGACCGGCGGCAACGACATAGGCAAAGGTGAGGGTGTCGGTGCCGGAGCCGCCGGCAAAGAGGGCGCGGCCACCATCGTTGAGGCGCAGCGCCGGAATGCCGCCCGTGACGAAGACCGCCTCGGTGAACTGGACGGTGAAGGTGACCATGGCACCGACGCCGAGCGTGGCATCGGCCGGTGTGGCGGCAACGAGGACGACGCTCGGACGCGTCGGGGCATCTTGCAAAGAGTCGAGAATCAGGCCTGTTTCTGAGACAATCCGAGCAGAAGGCGGGCAAGCGGCCATGGTCCAATCCTGAGCAGGAGCACCTTCCGCCGGATCGGCGGGCATCGCAACCGGATCGGCACCGGCATGCGACGCCCTCTTCACTCGCCAGCGCGGCGAGTGTCAATCAAAATTAACGAATTCGTGAGGTTTTGTCAGCAATTGTCAGTCGCCAGTTACGAATCGAGAGCCATGCGCCAATTACCGACGCACGGCTCAAAATTCGAGATTCATCCGACCGGCTGGGTCCGCGCGAAATCCATGTAGAGGTCCCGCGCCTTGCGGTAGAGCGGGCCAGGCTGGAGGTCGCGGCTCTCATAGCGGATCACCGGCTGCACCTTGCCGGCATTGCCGGTGGTGAAGATCTCGTCGGCACGGTCGAGATCGGCCACCGTCACCGTCCGCTCCTCCACCGCCGTGCCCGCCGCGCGCAGCACCGCGATGGTGCGGTTGCGGGTGATGCCGGCCAGGAAGGTGCCGTTCGGGATCGGCGTGACCACGGCGCCGGCAATGCCAAGGAAGATGTTGCTGCTGCACGTCTCGGCGACGTTGCCGAGCGCATCGAGCACCACGCCGTTGTTGAAGCCGCGCTCCAGCATCTCGGCCACGCCGCGCGAGGAGTTCGGATAAAGGCAGGAGGCCTTGGCGTCGGTCGGCGCACTCTCCGGCGTCGGCCGGCGGATGCTGCGGCACAGGCCCAGCGACAGCCCGGCACCGGTCGGCATCGGCGACAGATAGACGCAGAGCAGGAACGCACAGCTCTCGGCGTCGATCGAGATCGGCCCCTTGCCGCCCTTGGTGGCCCAGAACATCGGCCGCACGTAGAGTTCCGAATTGGGCGGAAATCGGCTTATGCCCTCCATCATCAGGGCGAAGATCTCCTCGGCCGTCTGCTTCGGCGCCAGGCCGATGGCGCGTGCGGAGCGGATGGCGCGCGCGGCATGCAGGTCGAGATCGGGGCCATAGCCGCCGAAGGCGCGCCCGCCGTCGAAGACCATCGAGCCGAGCCAGAAGGCGTGGTCACGGGGGCCAAGGATGGCCGGATTGCCTTCGTGCCAGGCGCCGTTCCAGTAGGTAAGCGTGTCCATGGGTTTCCTCAGGTGGTTCAGCGCCGGCTGCTATACGCGCCCGGCGCAAAGCGAGCCATGCGGCGCGGGCGCGGCCGGGTTGTTGCGAACCGGCGACGCGACAAGGCGAAATCGCGTAGCAGCGGCCGACTCCAGCTTTCCAATTGCAAATGACTCGCAATTGCGTTACATCCGCGTCATCCGATTGCAGCAATGGCCGCGCCCCCACCGCGCGCCAAGGAGCGACAATGAACCAGTCCCGACCGCCCCCGACCCGAGCAGAGCCCGAGATGAGTTCGGCCGGCCCGCCGGTGCTGCGCAGCGTCGATCTGCTCGCTGGCAACCGCGAGGTGCTGATCCGCCATGGCGACGACACCTATCGGCTGAAATTGACCGGCAACAACAAGCTGATCCTGACCAAGTAGCCTCCCCCCTTTCCTCACCTCCCCAGCCAGCCGGTCCGCCCCAGAGCGGCGCCCCCGCCAGCCAGGTTCCCTCACCACCAAGGCACCTCCAGGCATGGCACCCCGACACCGCACCCTCATCCTCTGCACCACGGCGCTTGCCGCCCTGCCCTTGCTCGCCACGGCGCAGGACCAGGAGCCGACCGCACTGCTGCCCCCGGTCGGCGTGACCGCCACCCGCGGCGCCAAGCCGATCGACCAGGTGCCGGCCACCGTCTCGGTCATCGACGATACCCAGCTCGAGCGGCAGGAGGCGGTCCGCCCCGCCGACGTGGTGCGCTACGAGCCCGGCGTGACCGTCGGCAACCAGCCGGCGCGCGGCGGTCAGACCAACTACGTCATCCGCGGCATCGGCGAGAACCGCGTGCTGGTGCTGCAGGACGGGCTGCGCATCCAGGACTTCCCCAGCTCCAATGTCGGTGCCGGCAACTACACCCGCAACTTCATCGACCTCGACATGGTGCGGCGCGTCGAGATCGTGCGCGGACCGGCCAGCGCGCTGTACGGCTCCGACGCGCTGGGCGGCGTGGTCAACTACATCCTGAAGGACCCGGCCGACTATCTCGAGGGCGGCCGCAACTGGTTCTTCAGCGGGAAATTCGGCTTCAACGGCTCCGACAGCTCGCTCTACGAGACGCTCACCGGAGCCGCGCGCGCCGGCAAGGCCGATTTCATGCTGCAATTCACCCGCCGCGACGGGCACGAAACCGACGCCAACGGATCGATCAAGCCCAACCCGCAGACCTACGGTTCGAACGCGCTGCTCGGCCGTATGGTGATCCATGCCACCGATTCCGACACGATCCGGCTGACCGGCGAATACACCACCCGCACGCTCGCCACCGACGTCCGTTCCGAGGCGGTGAACACCCCGGGCGGCGGCGGCGCGCCGGGGACAATCGTGTTCAATTCCAACGCCCGCGACACCACCACGCGGGCCGGCTTCGCGCTCGACTGGACGCATGATGCGCCGATCCTGTTCGTGGACACCGCGCGGCTGCGCCTGTCCTATTCGCATCTGTCGCGGCGCGAGCTGACCGACCAGATGCGCGCCACCTATTTCACGCCGCTGCCCCCGGCCGCCCCCAACCGCCGCCGCCTGTCGGATTTCGGCTTCGAGCAGGACCTGCTGATCGCCGACCTTCAGGCCACCACACGGCGCAGCTTCGGCGGCATGGACCACGTCTTCACCTATGGCGCGGCGGTGGAGTTCACCTCGACGACCCGGCCGCGCAATCGCACCGAGCGCAACCTCACCACCGGCGCGGTGACGAGCACGGTGGCCGGCGAGACCTATCCGAGCAAGAACTTCCCCGACACCGACACCACCCAGGCCGGCTTCTACCTCCAGGACGAGATCAGGATCGGCCGGCTGGAGGTGACGCCGGCGGTTCGCGTGGACATCTACGACCTCAACCCGAAGCGCGACGCCGCCTTCAACAACTCCGCAGGGGCGCTGGCGCTGCAGATCAAGCCGCTCACCGAGGTCGCGGTCTCGCCCAAGCTCGGCCTGCTCTATCATCTGTCCGAACAGTATTCGGTCTACGGCCAGTATGCGCACGGGTTCCGCGCGCCGCCCTATGACAGCACCAATTTCGGCTTCACCAACTTCGCCTTCGGCTACCAGATCCTGCCCAACGCCAACCTCAAGAGCGAGACGAGCGACGGGCTCGAGCTCGGGCTCCGCGGCAAGTACCGCCAGGGCTCCTGGCAGGTGGCGGGGTTCTTCAACCACTACAACAACTTCATCGACACCCGCACAATCGGGACCGCCGGCGGATTGACGCAGTTCCAGTACACCAACGTGCCCGCGGTGCAGATCTGGGGCATCGAAGCCAAAGGCGACTGGCGGATCAATAGCGAATGGCGGCTGCGCGGCGCCTTCGCCTTCGCCCAGGGCGAGGACACGCGCACCCACCAGCCGGTCGATTCGGTCGATCCGGTCAAGATCACCCTCGGCCTGTCCTGGCAGATGCCCAACGGGCTCGGCTTCGACGCCTATGCCACCCATGCCTGGCGTCACGGCAGTGGCCAACTACTACCTTCAAGCGCCGTCACCACCTTCGACCTGCGTACCTACGAAGAGCTACGAGCGAGCGCGTCGATCAATGCCGGCATCTTCGTATGCCAGCAGAAGTGTTCGTCTCGCAGGACGTGAACAGGCTCGCCGCGACCAGCACGACCGGATCTTCCTGTGCGGCCCGGCGCTGGCCTTCGGCTGCTGCCGCGATCCGCTGGTAGGGAGGACCGTCGCCGTCCATGCACATGGCCGACCTGCGTGCCGCGACGCGCGCCGCGCGTCCTTCCGGATGCGTGCAATCGCGTCGACGCGCCGATCTGGGCAGGGCGGCATGTGGCGCTGGCCGGCGCGCTGCATCTGCTGGTGGTCGCGGCCTTCCTGGTCACCCCATCCGACCCGGTAGAGTTCGCCGCCCGGCCCGGGTATCGAGGATCACGCTGGGAATCACCGCCATCTGCCGGCAACGATCCCGCAGGCGGAGGCTGCGCCCGAACCGCCGGCTGCGGTCCAACCAGAAGCCCCCACACCCCCAGCTCCGGAACCTGCGCCATTGCCACAGGTGGAGGCCCCCCCACCGCCTCCGCCTCCCGATGCACCACCGCCACCGCCAATGCCGGTCGTGCTCGCACCACCGCCGCCACCACCGCCCCTGCCGGTCGCGGACGCACCGCCGCCTCCACCGCTGCCGCCGCCGCCGATGCCAGCCCCGGATATCGTGACAGCGCCCCCGCCGCCGCCTGACCCGGCGGCACTGCCCGCGCCGGCTCCGTCTTCCCGCCGGTTCAGCTGGCAGCCGCTTCACCCCCTCCCGGCTCCACAGCCACCTGCGCCGCTGCCTGCACCGGAACCGCCGCGCGTGGCGGCGCCCTCGCCACTCACCGCAGCCCAGCACCGAGGCGCCGCCGCCGCCGAAGCCCGAGCCCGCACCACGGCCGGTCGCGGCCACGCGTCCTGCCGTGATCAGGGTCGGCCCGCCCCGGCCGCAGCACCGGTCCAGGGCAAGCCGACGCCGCCCGCCGCCGCCCCCGTCCCCGGTCCCGCCGCAGCGCCGGCCGCCGACGATGGGCCATTGCTCATCACCAACCCCCGCTTCCGCGCCCCGCCGCAGCCACCCGTCTACCCGCGCGGCGCCCGCGACCAGGGACAAGAGGGCGAGGTGCTGGTGCGCGCCCGGCTCGACCTCGCCGGCAATCCGGAGGACGTCGCCGTCGAACGCTCCTCCGGCTTCGATCTGCTTGACCGTGCCGCGCTTGCCGCCGTCCGCCGCTGGGCCTTCGAGCCCGGGCGCCGTGGCGGCCAGTCCGTCGCATCCTGGGTCCGCATTCCCGTCCGCTTCTCCCTGCGCTGAGGAAACCGCCATGAACGCCCCCGCCCAATCGCTCATCGAGCGTCGCGCCGCCCTGCAGGCCGCCGAGCCCCGGCTTTACCCGCGCGACATCGCCGCCCGGCTCGGCGTCACCGAAGCCGACCTGCTCGCGCTCGACGAGGGCTCGGCCGATCCCGCGCGCCGCACCACCCGGCTGCGTCCCGACTGGCATGCCATCCTCGGCACCGCTCACACGCTCGGCCCGGTCATGGCGCTGACCCGCAACGCCGACGCGGTGCACGAGAAGACCGCCGCCTACGGCCCCATCGAGGGCGAGGCGCATGTGGCTCTATTCCTGGGCGAAATCGATCTGCGGCTGTTCCTGGGCGTCTGGCGCTTCGGCTGGGCGGTCGGCGCGCCGGACTCGACCGGCCGCCGCAGCCTCCAGTTCTTCGGCGCCGAAGGCGCCGCCGTACACAAGATTTTCGCCACCGACGCGACCGATCGTGCCGCCTGGAACGCGCTGGTCGACCGCTTCGCCGCGACCGACCTGCCCCCGCCGCAGGTCGCCGCCCCGGCCATCCCCGCCGCGCCCCTGCCGGATGCCGAGATCGACGCCGCCGGCCTGCTCGCCGGCTGGGACGGGCTGCAGGACACGCACGAATTCTTCGGCCTGCTGCGCCGCTTCAAGGTCGCCCGCACCCAGGCCTTCCGCCTCGCCGGTCCCGCGCGCGCCCGGCCCGTGGCGGCCGCCAGCCTGCGCCAGGTGCTGCAGCACTCATCGGCGGCCGACCTCCCGATCATGGTCTTCGTCGGCAATCCCGGCTGCATCCAGATCCACACCGGCCCGGTACACAGTCTGCGCGAGGCCGGCCCATGGCCGACGTGCTCGACCCGGAATTCAGCCTGCGCAACACGCCCGAAACCGCGATCGACACCGCCTGGGTCGTCGCCAAGCCGACCAGCGACGGGATGGTCACCTCGCTCGAGCTGTTCGACGCCGCCGGCAGCACGATCGCGACCCTGTTCGGCAAGCGCAAGCGGCCAGCCGGAAGACCTCGCCTGGCGCGAGCTCTGCGCGGAGCTCACGCCGAGGCCGATCAGCCAGCATCTGGCCCGCGTTGCCGCCCTGCTGGTCGCCCTCGCCCTCGCGCAGCCGCGGGAGGGCGAAGGCGCCGAGGCGCGGCTGCTCTCGATCGGCGGCGCGGTCGCGAGCCGTCTTCCGCGCTCGCCGGCGAAGGCGCCCTGGTCGGCACCGACCTGACCAGCGCCTACCCGCGCGCGCCGCCAAGCAGGTCGGCTATACTGCGCGCCCTGGGCGCCGAAGGCGATGCTCGCTGGATATCTGGACGTCATCCTCGCCTCCTCGTGCCGGCCGCCGACGTCGGTGAAGATCGCTGCTGCCGTTGCGCATCGTCTACCTGCCCAGGCGCGCGCTGGAACGGCAATCGAGCGGGTGCGCCTGGTCGGCGCTGCGCTCAGACCGCGATGCCGCGGCGGCGCAGCTGATCGCGGCGCTGCGCCACGACATGTTCCGGAGTGCGCGAGACTTGGCCAAGGCCGGTGAGCATCCCCGCGTACTGTTCGCCGCGCCGGCCGCGCAGCTTCCCGATGGCGCGCGCTGGCATGGCTACCGCCATGAAGACAGCGTCCAGCTCGCTGGCGGCACCAACGCCTTCCGGCTTCCATGGCTACCGGCCTCGGCGGAAGCCCATGTCGCTGCCCCGGCGTGGTCGTCGCCGCCTGGAACACTGCGGCATCACGGCGGACCGCGCCTGCTCGCCAGCCCGGGCTGGTGAACACCAACGGCAGCGCCGCATGCGTAGTGCTCGGCAACTCTCTGCTCAACTCCGGCCCGCTTTCGCTCACGCGCTGCACGACCTCGCCGCCGCTGCACCGTGCCGCTGCGCGTCCACTACGCCGCGAACTGGGCCGCGCCATCGGCGGCCTTGCCGTAGCGTCCGCGCCCGCTGGCCGGGCGCGGAAAGCACCGTGCTGGCCGTGTAGCCTGCTGTTGCTGGCGGGAACTGCATCATGGCGCTTGCCATCGGCCGCCGTTCCAGGTCGGCCCGCTGCGTGGAGCTGCTGTCCGGCGCGCGCCGAAGCCGCCACGCTGATCACCGTGCTGTGGAGCATCCGCCTGCCCCGCGCGGTGCTCGCAATCGCGGTCGGCGCGGCACTCGGCCTGGCCGGCGCCGCCCAGCAGGGACTGTTCCGCAATCCGCTGGCCGATCCGGCGCTGGTCGGCGTCTCCGCCGGCGCGGCGCTGGCGGCAGTGGCGGCAATCGTGCTGGCAGACCGGATCGACTACGCAGCCCTGCCCTTCCCGCCCCGGGCGCTGGTGCCGATCGCCGCCTTCGCCGGCGGGCTCGCCGCCACGCTGCTCGCGCTGCGCCTGGCCCGCGCCGGCGACGGCGGCACGGCCGGGCTGCTGCTGGCAGGTATCGCGGTCAACGCCGTCTGCGGCGCCGGCACCGGCCTGCTGGTGACACTCAGCGACGACCGTCAGCTGCGCGACATCACGTTCTGGACCATGGGCAGCCTCGCCAACGGCAGCTGGCTCGGCATCGGAGCGGCGCTGGGTGCGGCCCTCGCCGCGCTCGCCCTGCTGCTGCCGGTCGCCCGTGCGCTCGATGCTCTGCTGCTCGGTGAGCGGGAAGCGGCCTATCTCGGCATCGACGTGCCGCGCCTGCGCCGCCGGGTGGTGGCTGCCAACGCGCTCGCCGTGGGCGGCGCCGTCGCCGCCGCAGGCATGATCGGCTTCGTCGGCCTGGTGGTGCCGCATCTGCTGCGTCGCGTTGCCGGCGCCCGCCACACGCTGGTGCTGCCCGGCGCGGCGCTGCTGGGCGCGGCGCTGCTGCTGCTGGCCGACGCGGGTGCGCGCGTCGCCGCGTCGCCGATGGAATTGCCGATCGGGCTGGTGACATCCGCTCTCGGCGGCCCGTTCTTCGTGCTGCTGCTCCTGCGCCGGGGGCGCGGCACATGATCTGCGCCGATCGCCTGGGCATCCGCATCGGCCGACGCTGGCTGCTGCAGGACGTGTCGCTGACGCTCCAGCCCGGCACCCTCACTGCCGTGCTCGGTCCCAACGGGGCCGGCAAGACCACGCTGCTGCGCGCCTTGAACGGCGAGCTCACGCCCGATGCCGGCACCGTCACGCTCGACGGCGCCCCGATCCGCACCCTGCCGGGCCGCATTCTCGCCCGCCGACGTGCCGTGCTGTCCCAGGGCAGCGGCCTCGCCTTCGGGCTCACCGTGGAGGAGGTGGTCGCCCTCGGTCGCCTCCCCCATGCCGGCACGCAGTCCGCCCGCGAGGATCACGCCGCCCTCGCCGCCGTCCGCGGCGACTTCGGGCTCGCCGGGCTGTGGACGCGGCCGTTCCCGACGCTGTCCGGCGGCGAGCGCCAGCGCGTCCAGCTCGCCCGCGCCGCCGCCCAGCTCTGGCGTCCCGACGGCGACCAGCACGGCCAGCTCCTGTTCCTCGACGAACCAGCCGCCGCCCTCGACCTCGCCCAGCAGGCGCGTGCGCTGCGCTTCGCGCAGGACGCCGCGGCGCGGGGGGCGATCGCATCGGCGGTGCTGCATGATCTCGAACCATGTGGCGCGGTCGGATCACGTCGGTGGTGGTGCCCGGACCGGGCGCGTGCTCGCCACCGAGCACCGGACGCGGTGCTGACCGAGCAGGTGCTTGCCGAATGCTATGGGACCCGGGTGGAACGGGTCGTCCGTACGGATGGACCGGACGTCTTTCTGCCGGCCTGGTGTCCTGTCCCCGAAGTTCGCCATCCTTCATGGCGGACGTAGGGTGAACAGGACACTGAAAATAAAGAAGCCTAGTGTCCCGATTCCGACCACTGCACGTGGCAACGAACTTCGAATCGGGACACTAGCGAGCTGGGGCGCCGTCGGCGGCGAAGCTGTCGGGCACCCTCCTGCCGAGATGGATAGCCCCTCGGCATAGGTGTGCCAACGCGCGGATCGTTGCAGTTCGCGGAATCGGACCCGGCCGCCATGAAATGGAGCCACGATGCCGTCGACGCATCGAATTCGGCATTCACGATCCACGCGGTGAACAAGCAACAGGTGACAGGGCGCGGCGGGGCGGTTCTGCTAGGAGTCGCGAGTCCAGTCTTCCACCGGTTGCCCCCGACCCCGAACCGCCCCAGGATCGAAGCTCGCACTGCCGGAGCCGAGCCGATGAAGTTCCACTGGTTCGCCGAAGCCTCCTACCCCAGCCTCCCCGCGGATTTCCGCGAGAAGCGCATCTCCTCGTGGGTCGACACCCCGCGCCACCTGCACGACCCCGCCACCGTCGGCGAGATGTGCCGCATGTTCATCCGCCTGATGCAGCAGGCCGACCGCGAGGGCTTCGACGGCCTCGCCGTCAACGAGCACCACCAGACCCCCTTCGCCGTCACCCCCTCGCCCAACCTGCTCGCCGCCACGCTGGCCAACACCACCGGGCAGGCCGCGATCCTCATCATCGGCGACAGCCTCGCTTTGTACAACCCGCCCACCCGCGTTGCCGAGGAAATGGCCTGGATCGACTGCCTATCGAATGGCCGCGTCATCGCCGGCTTCGTCTTCGGCACGCCCATGGACAGCGTCTTCGCCTACGGCATCCCGCCCGCCGAACTGCGCGACCGCTTCGAGGAAGCCCGCCTCCTCATCCTCAGATCCTGGGCCGAACCCGAGCCGTTCGCCTTCAACGGCCGCTTCACCAAATTGCGCTACGTCAACCTCTGGCCCCGCCCGCTCCAGCCCAGGTTCCCCATCTGGGTTCCCGGCTCCGGCAGCGTCGAGACCTGGGACCTCACCATCGACAATGACTACTGCTACGGTCACCTGTCCTTCAGCGGCCTGCATGCTGCCAAGCCGCTGGTCGATTCGTATTGGGACTATGTCGACCGCCGCAACGGCGACGCCAACCCCCACCGCATGGCCTTCACCCAGCTCGTCTGCCTCGCCCCCACCGACGCCGAGGCGGAGGCGAAATACACCGAGGCGGTGAAATACTTCTACCGCAACCGCTACACCAACCCGGCCTACGAGGCCCCGCCCGGCTATCGCAGCCAGAAATCCGTCCAGGCCATCATGGGCCACCGCAAGGTCAGCGACAGCCAGGTCTCCGCCGAGGACCGCGAGAAGGCCGCCACGGGCGAGCTCGATTTCTGGGACTACGACCGCCTCGGCTACATCATCGCCGGCTCCCCCGCCCGCGTCCGCCAGCGCATCCGCGAGCTCTGCACCAGCCTGCGCATCGGCCAGCTCATCGCCTGCCTCCACATGGGCAACCTGTCGGAGGAAACCGGCGCCATGAACACCACCCTCTTCGCCACCGAGGTGATCCCCCATCTGCGCGACCTCTGGGCCGGCCATGAGGACCGCTGGACCCCCCAGGGCCTCGCCGCCATCGCCGCCGCCCGGCGCAGCGCGGCATGAGCTTCACCACCCGCCCCCTCGGCGCCGGTCAGGTCCGCGTCTGGGAACAGGGCAGCGGCCCGCCGCTGCTCTATCTGCACGGAATCGACGCCCATCCCGGCGACTGCGCCTTCCTGCGCGGCCTCGCCACGACCCACCGCGTCATCGCCCCCGAACACCCCGGCTACGGCGAGAGCACGCCCGCAATCCCGCTGCACGACATCATCGATCAGGTCCTCCACCTCCGCCTCGCCGTCGAAACCTGGGCCAACGCCCCGGTCGCCGTGGTCGGCCACTCGCTCGGCGGCATGTTCGCCGCCGAGTTCGCGGCGCTCTGCCCCCACCTCACCACCCGTCTCGTCCTCATCAACGCCTACGGGCTATGGCGGGACGACCAGCCGCTGCCCGACCCGTTCGCCCTGCCGCCCGCCGCACTGGCGGCCGCCAAATGGGCCGGTTCCGTTCCTGCCGGCGCGCCCCAGCCCACCCAATCCAACCACGCCGCCGCCACCCGGTTCCTCTGGCCCATCCCCGACCGCGGCCTCTCCCGCCGCCTTCCCTTCATCCAATCCCCCACCCTGATCCTCCACGGCGAGAATGACGGCCTGATCCCCCCTACCTACGCCCGCCACCTCGCCGCCGCGATCAGGGGCGCCCGCCTGACCCTCCTCCCCAACACCGCTCACGACCCCAGCATCGAACACCCCGAAACCGTCCTGTCAGAACTCAACAAGTTCATTTCGTAGGGCGGATAAGCGAAGCGAGATCCGCCACCTTACGGACGCCAAAGCAAGAAAAATTCACCACCGAGACACGGAGGCGCAGAGAAAGCTGAAAACGGCGAAGCCTCGCTTCTCTCCTCTGCGTCTCCGTGCCTCTGTGGTGACCCTTCTTGCTTTCTTCTTCCTCCGAAACCGACTACGGCACCTTCCCGCCCGGCGTCGCCCGATCCACCGCCTGCGGCAACGCCTCCGCAAGCACCTTCAACAGCGCCTCCGGCGTCGTCCCGGCCTCCGCCGCCCATTTCTCCAGTTCCTCCCGGCTGAAGGCGCGCTCCAGCTCCGCCTCCGTCACCGGCAGGTTCTCCCCCTCGCCCACCCAGGACTGCACCTGCGCCGTCAGCCCCGCATTCTCCAGCTGCGTGATCATCCCGGTCAGCCATCCGCCGCCCGCCGCCTGGGCCATGCCCAGCACCTGCGCCAGCCCGCCCATCACCGGTCCAAGGAATTCGCTCATCGCCGCCTCCATCTCCGTTCGGGAATACTACCACCCGCCCCCCGCCCCGCGCTAACGATACGCAGGGAGACGCGCAGGGGAGTCGAACCATGGCAATCGGGATGAGCTACATCAGCGGCGGGTCCGAGGAGGCCCTGATCGGCGACACGATCGGCCAGCATTTCGACAAGGTGGTGGCGCAATACCCCGACCGGCCCGCGCTCATCGCCCGCCAGCAGAACATAGGCTGGACCTGGCGCGAGCTGGCCGAGCGCGTCGATGCCTTCGCCGCCGGCCTGGTCAGCCTCGGCCTCAAGCCCGGCGAGCGCATCGGCATCTGGTCGCCGAACAATGCCGAGTGGGTCATCACCCAGTTCGCCACCGCCAAGGCCGGCCTGATCCTGGTCAATATCAACCCGGCCTACCGCCTGGCCGAGCTCGACTACGCCCTCAACAAGGTCGGCTGCCGCGCGCTCGTCACCGCCACCGCGTTCAAGACCAGCGACTATGCCGGCATGCTCAACACGCTGTGTCCCGAGCTCGCCTCCTGCGTCCCCGGCAGCCTGGAGGCCGCCCGCGTCCCCAGCCTGCGCCTGGTCATCCAGATCGGCGCCCGCTCCATCCAGGGCGCCGTGCCCTTCGGCGACGTTGCCGCACTCGCCACCGCCGCCTCCCGCGCCCGCCTCGCCGAGCTCGCCCCCCTCCTGCAGTTCGACGACCCGATCAACATCCAGTTCACCTCCGGCACCACCGGCGCGCCCAAGGGCGCCACCCTCACCCACCACAACATCCTGAACAACGGTTTCTTCACCGCCGAGACGATGAAGCTCACGCCCGAGGACCGGCTGTGCATCCCGGTGCCGCTCTACCACTGCTTCGGCATGGTCATGGGCGTGCTCGGCTGCCTGACCCACGGCTCGACGATGGTCTTCCCCGGGGAGGGCTTCGACCCGCTGGCCACGCTCGAAACCATCGCCGCCGAGCGCTGCACCGCCCTCTACGGCGTCCCCACCATGTTCATCGCCCAGATGGACCACCCCCGCTTCGCCGAGTTCGACGTCTCCTGCCTGCGCACCGGTATCATGGCCGGCTCCCCCTGCCCGATCGAGGTCATGCGCCGCGCCATGAGCCTGATGCACCTGCGCGACATCACCATCGCCTACGGCATGACCGAGACCAGCCCCGTCAGCTTCCAGACCACGCTCGACGACCCGGTCGAGCGCCGTGTGGCCACCGTCGGCCGCATCCACCCGCATCTCGAATGCAAGATCGTCGATGGCGAGGGCCGCGTCGTCCCGCACGGCACCCCCGGCGAGCTCTGCACCCGCGGCTACTCGGTCATGCTCGGCTACTGGGAAGACCCCGAACGCACCGCCCAGGCCATCGATCGCGCCCGCTGGATGCATACCGGCGACCTCGCCACGCTCGACGCCGAGGGCTACGGCGCCATCGTCGGCCGCATCAAGGACCTGGTGATCCGCGGCGGCGAGAACGTCTATCCCCGCGAGGTCGAGGAATTCCTCTACCGCCATCCCAAGATTTCCGACGTTCAGGTCTTCGGCGTGCCCGACGCCAAATACGGCGAGGAGCTTTGCGCCTGGGTGAAGCTGCGCGACGGCGAGACGCTGACCGAGGAGGAGGTGCGCGCCTTCTGCCGCGACCAGATCGCGCACTACAAGATTCCGCGCTATGTCCGCTTCGTCAGCGACTTCCCGATGACGGTGACGGGCAAGATGCAGAAATACCTGATGCGCGAATCGATGCAGAAGGAACTAGCCGGGGAGCGCGCGGCATGAAGCGCCGCTACGTCACCGTGGACGTGTTCACCGAAACCAGATTCGGCGGCAACCCGCTCGCCGTCGTCCTCGACGCCGAGGGCCTCGACACCGCCGCCATGCAGACCATCGCCCGGGAGTTCAACTATTCCGAGACCACCTTCGTCCTGCCACCCGCCAACCCGGCCCACGCCGCCCATGTGCGCATCTTCACGCCCAACGAGGAGCTGCCCTTCGCCGGCCACCCCAATGTCGGCACCGCCTGCGCGCTGGCCCGCATCGGCAGCGTGTTCGGCAAACCCATCGGCACCGAACTCGTCTTCGAGGAAGCGGCCGGCCTGGTCCCCATCCGCATCGCCCATCGCGATGGCGAGCCCGTCGGCGCCGAGCTCACCGCCCCGCAGGACCTTTCCGTCGGCACCATGGTCGCGCCGGTCGCGATCGCCGAATGCCTCGGCATCCCGCTCGACGAGGTGGTGATCACCGGCCACATGCCGGTCGTGGCCGGCGTGGGCACCAGTTTCGTCATCGCCGAGGTCCATTCCACCGCCACGCTGGCGAAGATGCGGCCCGACGCCGCCGCCTTCGCCCGCCATTTGCCCATCGACGGCACGTCCAAGATCCTCGCCTACACCCCCACGGGCGAGACCGCGTTGCAGGCCCGCATGTTCTTCGCCGTCCCCGACGTGCGCGAAGACCCCGCCACCGGCAGCGCCAACGCCGCCCTGGCCGCCCTGCTCGCCGCCCTCGGCGAGGGGCAGGACGGCC
>JBGAIK010000098.1:0-15432 GCA_044225615.1 Acetobacteraceae bacterium
GGGCTGGCCGGCCAGACTGGCCGACATGGCTGCTGTCCTTGAGTGCGTGCTGTTCCGCCTGCGCCCCGGGGTGACGGACGCGGCGTTTCGCGCCGCGGTGCCGGCGACGACGGCTTTCCTGCGCGGCCTTCCTGGCTTCCTGCACCGCAGGCTGGGGCAGGGGGCGGACGGGGAGTGGCACGATCACGTCGAATGGGCCAGCATGGACCATGCGCTGGCCGCCGCCCGTGCCTTCATGGCCGAGCCGTCGGTGCAGCCTTTCAACCAGGCCATCGACCCGGCCACCAGCCGCATGCGCCACTACAGCGTGGTGGCAACCACCGACCCGGAGTGACCCGCATGGCCGACCTGAAAATCTCCCTCACCTGCGCCGACTATGCCCGCGTGATGCCGCTGGCGACCGGGGCGGTGAAGCCCAGGGGCATCGACCTGACCATGGTGCTCGGCCATGCCGGGTCCTGGCCGAAGCGGGCGGAGATGCTGAGCCGGGCGGTGCGCGACCCGGAGGTGCAGGGCGGCGAATGGTCCTGCGCCCAGCATCTCTACGCGATCGACAAGGGCGACCGCACCCATGTCGGGCTGCCGGTGTTTCCGCTGCGCAACTTCACCGCGCGCGACATCTACGTCCGCCAGGGCGGCCCGATCCGCACCCCGGCCGACCTGGTGGGCAAGCGCGTCGGCAGCTACAGCTACACGGCCAGCGGCAGCGTCTGGTACCGGCATTTCCTGCGCCATATCGGCGTGGCGCCCGAGCAGCTGCAGTGGTGCATCGGCAGCCCGGACGCGCCGTGGTCGGCGGCGATGGACGTGAAGCTGCCGGAGGGCGTGACCCAGCCGCCCGCGGGCAAGTCGCTCAGCGACCTGCTGATCGAAGGCGAGATCGACGCCATGCTGAGCCCGCCGCGCCCCGAGCGCTACCACCCGGTGGACGGGCCGATCGCCCGGCTGTTCCCCGCGTTCCGCGGCGTGGAGGAGGCGTATTTCCGCGCCACCGGCGCCTTTCCGCCGCAGCACCTGATCGTGATCCGCCGGGCGCTGTGGGAGAAGGAGCCCTGGATCGCGAAAAGCCTGACCGACGCCTTCGCCGAATGCGAGGCGGTGTTCAATGCCTCGATCCGCGGCTTCCCCTACGCCACGCCGTGGATGGAGGAGGACCTGGAAAGCACCACGGCGCTGATGGGGACGGATTTCCACCCGGTCGGGTTCGCGGCCAACAAAGGCCAGATCGAGATGTTCGCGGGCGAGGCGCACCGGATGGGGTTCACTTCGAAAAGGGTGACGGCGGAGGACTACCTGCAGGAGTTCCTCGCCGGCTGACCTGCCGCGCCCGGCCCGCGCCCCCGGAGCAGGAGGCCTGCTGATGCCGAGCTTCACCTGGAACGCCCTGTCCGGCCTGTGGACGGCGGCCGCCAACTGGCTGGAGAGCGGGGCTGCCACCGCGAACGTGCCCGGCTTCGGCGACAGCGCGCTGATCGCGGCCCCCGGCACCTATGCCGTGACCGTCGGCTCCGTCGCGGTGGACCGCATCGCCATCGGCAATCCCGGCGCCACGCTGGTCGTGACCGGAACGGTCTTCGACGGGTCGACCACCGCCGGCGGCCTGGACAATGCCGGCACCGTTGCGATTGGCGCCGGCGGCACGCTGGTGGTGGGCAACCACAACGGGACCATTGTCCAGGGCGGGCTGTCCAATGCCGGGCTGATCACGCTGGGCAGCGGCGCCGTGCTGCGTGCCTATGCCATCACCAGCACCGCGGCACTGGGCGCGATCAGCAGCAGCGGCGGCACGGTGGCGCTGGCCGGGTATGTGGACAATGCCGGACAGACGCTCACCGCTTCCGGCTTCGGCACGCTGCTGCTGGCGGCCACCGTGAACGGCGGCACGATCGTCAACGACAACGGCAGCCTGGTGGTGGGACCGGCCACGACGGGCGGCGCCTATGCCGGCCTGCCCTTCCTCGTCGGCGCCACGGTGCGCGGCCCGCTCGCGGTGACCGGCACGCTGGCGACCGCGGGCGGGCTGACGCTGCTGCCGCTGGTCGGCGGCGGGCCGGGCACGATGGACCTCGCCGGCCAGTTCTCGCCGGATGGCGGCACGACGCTGGACAATGCCGTCATGAATTTCGGCATTCCCGGCATCGTCAGCGCGCCGAGCATTCTCAGCGGCGGCAGCCTGACCTTCGGCGCGGACACGATCATCAATGCCGGCACCTTGCCGACCCCGGGCGGCGCGGCCGCGCGCATCTTCGTCAACACGCTGACCCTGCACGGCACGGTCGCGGTTTCCGGCTTCCTGACCCTGATCGCCTTCGGCTTCACCAACACGGGCCTGATCGCGGTTGCGCCCGGCGGCGGCATCGGCGTGTCCACCCAGCTCGAGACCGACATCTTCACCAACACCGGCGCCATCCAGGTCGATGACGGCAGCATCACGCTCGGCATCAACCTGACCGGCGCCGGCACGCTGGCGCTGGCCAACGGCGCCTCCGCCTCCACCTGGCAGATCGGCGGCGGCCAGACCGTCGGCTTCGGCGGCAGCGGCAATACGCTGACGCTGCGCGGCATGGGCAGCAGCTTCGCCACGACCGGGTTCGATGCCACCGACAGGCTCGTCTTCGGCAGCCTGCCCAGCCCCGCCGCCTTCACCACCTTCGGCAACGGCACGCTCGACGTGATCAGCCAGTCGGGCAGCCTGATCGCCCGCGTGACGATGACGGACGTGCCGGCCAACGCCGATTTCCACATCCAGAACAGCGCCGGCTCCGGCGTCTTCACCGTCACCGTCACCGAGACGGTGCCGTGCTTTGCCGCCGGCACGAGGCTGCGCACGCCGGAGGGCGAGGTGGCGGTGGAGCGGCTGCGCCCGGGCGACCGCCTGGTCTCGGCCTTCGGCGGCACGGCGCCGGTGGTGTGGGTCGGCCACCGCCAGGTCCGCGCCGACCGCCATCCCGATCCGGCCAGTGTCTGGCCGGTGCGCATCCGCGCCGGCGCGCTCGCGCCCGGCGTGCCGCTGCGGGACCTGTATCTGAGCCCCGAGCACGCGCTGTACCTGGACGGGCATCTGGTGCCGGTGCGGCACCTGGTGAACGGCCGCTCGATCGTCCAGGAGCGACGCGCCGCGATCGCCTACCATCACGTCGAACTGCCGCAGCACGACGTGGTGTTTGCCGAGGGGGCGCCGAGCGAGACCTATCTCGATACCGGCAACCGCGCCGACTTCGCCAATGGCGGCATGGTGGCGGCGGCGCATCCGGTCTTCGCCTCGCCCGATGCGGCCTGGCAGGCCCTGGCCTGCGCGCCGCAATGCCGTGGCGGGCCGGTGCTCGACGCGCTGCGGCGGCGCATTGCGTCACGGGATGCCACACGCCGCGATGCGCCGCCCGGGATCACCGGCCCGGCAGCCGCCGCGCGTTCGGGTTGATGCAGCCGCAAGGCGTGGAGCGCGGGCCACGGCGGGACGCCCTTGCAAACCGGATCCAGCCGCCCGCCTTGTCTGTCTATGTGCCCATGCCCAGCCGCGCCGCGGCCATGTGGCCGGCGGCGACCATGGCCAGGCACAGCACGACGGAGGCCACGATGTTCACGCAGGCCGGCAGCCAGTTGCCGGCGCGCAGCAGGTCCCAGCTTTGCAGGCTGAAGGCGGAGAAGGTGGTGAAGCCGCCGCAGAACCCGGCCATGATGAACGCCCGCAGGGTGGCGGAGGCGGGGAGCGGACCGTCCGCCACGGTCAGCGTGGCGACGAAGCCGATGATGAAGCTGCCGGCCACGTTCACCGCCAGCGTGCCCCAGGGGAATTCCACCCCCAGCAGCCGCGCCACCCAGATGCCGGTCCAGTAGCGGGCGATGCTCCCGATCGCGCCGCCCACGCCGATCCAGACCGTGTCCATCAGTTCTTGTCGATGTTCCAGTAGACCGGCGCCGGGGCCGGCAGCACGCCGGTGACGTTGCTGCGCCATGCGGCGGGGCCGGCGGACTGGCCGAGCACGCGGTAGGGCATGACCGCGGCAAGGCGGCGGTGCAGCTTCTCCAGCAGGGCCGGGCGGTCGGCCTCGCCGGCGTCGAGGAAGGCGGCGCGCAGGCGCTCGGCCTCCTCGTCGCAGGGCCAGCCGGAGAAGTTGCGCCGCGTGCAGCTCATGTCGGTGCCGGAGTTGGTCTGCGGCGAGGCGGCCCCCGCGCCCGGCATGCCGGTGACGCGGATGTTCCACCCGCCGGCCGCGACCGGGTCCTGCTTCAGGGCGCGGCCGACGACGCTGGCCCAGTCGGTCCAGATCAGTTCCACGTTCATGCCGGCCTTCTGCATCTGGTCGGCCACCACCTCCGACATGATGCCGTTGGCGTTGTCGTGGGAGGCGATGAACACCAGCTTCTCGCCCTTGTAGCCGGCCTCGGCGAGGAGCTGCTTCGCGCGGGCGAAGTCCTGGCGGAAGCCCTCGGCGCCGGCGCTGCTCTCATAGGGGCCGCCGCAGACGAAGAAGGCGTTGCAGGGCTTCCAGTTGGCGGCGTCGCCGAAGCCGGCCGCCATCACCTCCGCCTGGTCGACGATGTAGTTGAGCGCGAGCCGGGCGCGCACGTCGTTGAACGGCGGCTGCAGGTGGTTGGGGCGCAGGATCGCCTGGTCCCACAGCGGGCTCAGCTTCTGCAGCCGGATCTGCGGGTTGCGGGCGAGCAGCGGCAGCAGGTCGAGGGCCGGGCGCTCGGCGAAATCGACCTCGCCGTTCTGCAGCGCGGCGGCGACCGTCGCCGGGTCGGGCAGCACCTGCCATTCGACCCGGTCCACCTTCACCACCCGCCCGCCGGCCCAGCCATCGGCCGGCTCCTTGCGGGGAACGTAATCGGGGTTGCGCACCCAGACGATCTTCGCGCCGCTGACCCGCTCGGCCGCCACGTAACGGAAGGGGCCGGAGCCGATGGCGTTGGTGACCTGCTTGCGCTCGGTCGGCACGTCCTGCGCACGCATGATGGCGAGGAAGCGCGAGGGTGAGGAGGCGAGCGTGCCGAGCATGGCGGGGAAGGGGCGGGTCAGGCGCAGCTCGAAGGTCTTGCCGTCGATCGCGGCGGTGCCGGCGAGGGCGGCTTTCAGCTTGGCGCCGCCGCCGTCGAACTCCATCCAGCGGGCGAGGGAGGCAAGCACGTCGGCGCTGGTGACCGGCTGGCCGTCATGGAAGCGCAGCCCGTCGCGCAGGGTGAAGCGCCATACGAGGCCGTCGGGCGTGGTCTCCCATTTGTCCACCATCTGCGGCTGCGGGCGCAGGGCGGAATCCCAGGCGAACAGGCTCTCGTAGACCATCAGCCCGCCGACCATGGAGATGTTGGCGGTGCCGAAGACCGGGTCGAGCAGGACGATGTCGTTCTGGGGGACGACGCGCAGCACCTTGTCGGCCCGGGCAGGCCCGGCAAGGAGGAGGATGGTGGCGAGGCAGGACAGCAGGCGGGTCATGGGGCGCAGCTCCCGGCTGGATTGCGGCACCGCACCACAGCGGCGGGGCGGGGGCAAGACAGGCCGCCCGTCCGTTACGCTCAGCGCGACTGATCCTCCGCCAGGGCGGCGATGGTGCGGGTGAGGATCTTGATCTCGTTGCGGATCTCGGTGGTGGACTGGCTGCGGCCCTGCTCGGCCTCGGTGATCAGGCGCTGCAGGTAGAGCTCGATGTTGCGCAGATGGGCGCGCGCCACGTCGTCATGGTCGGAGCGGTCGCCGAGCCGGGCCAGCGCCGGGCCGATCGCCTGCTGCGCCTCGGCCAGCCGCAGCATCAGCTGCTGGCTGGTGCGCATCGTGTCCGACAGCGTGCCGAGCCGCTCGGTCAGCGCCAGGAGCGCCTGGCTGGTCTCGCGCCGGTCGTCGTCGCCGCGGGCGAGCGTGCGCTGGAGGGTTTCCATGTTCTCGGCCGTCTGCTCCAGCAGCGCCTGGACGTAGACCGGCACCGAGCCGCCGCCATCGCCCTCGCCGCCCAGCACGCCTGAGGAAAGGCGGGTAAGGCCGGCCAGCCACTCCTCCAGGTCGTTGAAGAAGCGGTTCTGCGCCTGGCCGGCGGTGAGGTCGAGGAAGCCGAGCACCAGCGCGCCGGCGAGGCCGAGCATGGAGCAGGAGAAGGCGGTGCCCATGCCCCGCAGCGGCTGGGCGAGGCCGCTCTTGAGCTGCTCGAACAGCGCGTTGATGTCGCCGGAGCCCACCGACATGGTGCTGATCACGTCGCCCACCGAGCGCACCGTCAGCAGCAGGCCCCAGAACGTGCCGAGCAGGCCCAGGAAGATCAGCAGGCCGGTGGTGTAGCGCGACAGCTCGCGGCTTTCGTCGAGGCGCGAGGCAATGGTGTCGAGCAGGGCGCGGGCGGACTGGGCCGAGAGGGTGAAGCGGTCCTGCCCGTCGCGGGTCTTGCCGGCGCGGGCGGCGAGCTGGGCGGCCATCGGCGCGAGCAGGCGCGGGGCGGGGGCGCCGGTGGCCTTGCCGGTGCGGGATTTCTGGAACGATTCCACCCAGGCCGCCTCGGGCGCGAGACGGGTCACCTGGCGCAGGTTCCAGGAGATGCCGAGCAGCATGACCAGCACGATCAGGCCGTTGAGCAGCGGATTGACGTTGAATGCGACGATGATGACGTCGCCGAGCAGCACCACGAGCACCAGCACGGCGGCCAGGAAGGCCAGCATGCGGTAGAGGTAATGGGTGGGGCGGGTCATGGCGCGGGCCTCGCCGGGGTTTGCGGTGCGGGCGGCTGGGATGGCGGGGCGGCGGGCTTCGGTGGCTCGGCCACGATGATGTCCACCCGGTCGGCCGGGCTGTCGCTGGCCAGACCCATCGCCTTGACGAAGATCCGGGTGGAGGCGACGCCGTCGCCGATCAGCAGCGAGCGGACCGACAGGCCGCGCGCGAGCGACAGCCGGCGGGCGGCCGAGCTGTCGTCCGGGTTGCCGCCGGACAGGCTGGTGATGGTGAAGGTGGCGGTGGGCTGGTTGCGGGCGGCGATCGCGGCGGCCAGGCCGCGCACGGCGTCGGCGGTCTTCTGGTTCAGCTCCGGCCGGCCGGGGCCGAAGGTCAGGCGGATGCCGCCGGGAATGGCACTGGCCTCGCCCGGCGCGTCGGCGACGATCGTGGCCGGCCGGCGGCGCGGGGGCGGGTGGGTACGACGGGCGGCGAAGTGGATCACGGGTGCGTGGCCGGCGCAACCTGCGGCACCTGCACGGCGGGCGCGGGCGGCGGCTCGGCGGGCTTGGCCGGCGCGCCGGCTGCGGCGGGTCTGGCCGGCCGGCAGGGGGCGGGCCGGCGGCTTGCGCAGGCGGGGCCGGATCGAGCGCCCGGGGATTGACGTTGACCTGGGCGTGCACCGGCGGCGCGAGGGCAGGCCGCCAGGTTGCAGCAGCAGGCCAGTGGCCGGGAAGATCGCGGTTTTCATGTGCGCGGCACCCTAGCGGAGCGGCTGGCCGCCGGCTCAATCGAAGGCGTTCAGGCGCCGGCGCGGGCGGCGGCGGCCACGCCGTCGGCGACGGCCTCGCGCAGGAAGCCGTGCAGATGCGGCGTCGCGGTCACCACCTCGCCGGCGGCGAAATCGTCGCCGCCGTCGGGGTTGGTGGTGAAGCCGCCCGCCTCGCGCACGATCAGCAGCCCGGCGCACACGTCCCACGGCTTCACGCCCAGTTCCCAGTAGCCGTCGAAGCGGCCGGCGCCGACCCAGGCAAGATCGAGTGCGGCGGCGCCGAAGCGGCGGATGCCGGCGACCTGCGGCATCAGCGAGCCGAGCGTGCGGGCGAAGGCGAGGCGGTTGCGGGGGGAGACGGCGGCAAACGGGATGCCGGTGGCGAACATCGCCTCCTTCGGGTCGCGCCGGGCGGAGACGCGCAGCCGGCGGTCGTTCAGGAACGCGCCGGCGCCCTTCTCGGCCCAGAACATCTCGTCGGCGGCAGGCGCGTAGACCAGCCCGGCCGCGGTCTCGATGCGGCCGTCGTCGTGGCGGCGCTCCAGCCCGATCGAGATCGCCCAGTGCGGGATGCCGTGCAGGAAGTTGGACGTGCCATCGAGCGGATCGACCACCCAGCGCCAGGTCCAGTTCTCCGATCCGGCGGCGCCCGATTCCTCCATCAGGAAGGCGTAGCCCGGCCGGGCCTTGTACAGATCGTCGCGGATCGAGGTCTCGGCGCGCAGATCGGCCTGGGAGACGAAGTCGCCGGGGCCCTTCACCGAGACCTGCAGCTGCTCGACCTCGTTGAAGTCGCGCAGCAGCCGCTTCGCCGCCCGCTGGGCCGCGTTCTGCATCACCGTCATGTGGGCGGAAAGGCGCAGGGCCATCGCGTCCAGCCCCTTGAAGCGCTCCACGTAGCTCGCGTCCTCGATCTTCACCACGATCTTCTCGCCGGCCTCGACGAAGGGCGGCACCATGGTCTTGACCCCGTTGGCGAGCACGGCGGGCTTGTAGGAGCTGGAGGCGGTCTGCCCCTTCACCACCGGATCGGCCTCGACCACCTCGAGCACGGCGGTGGCCGGCAGGTGGATGCCGACCACCTCGCCTTCGACCAGATCGGCCTCGATGGTCAGCGTTGTCCTGCAGGAACGGGGCCTGGTCGCCGAGCAGCTCGACCGGGACCATGGTCTGCTCGAAGGTCTCGGGGTCCATCAGCACCAGGTTGGCGTTGTCGGTGTACGAATAGGTGTATTCGCGGTTGTCGGTCATCAGCCGCTCGACGGTGTCGGCCGTGCGCCAGCGCTCGTTGGTCTTGTTGCCGGTCTTGAGGTCGCGCATCTCGACCTGGATGAACGCGCCGCCCTTGCCGGGGGTGATGATCTGCTGCTTCAGGACGGTCCAGCGGCGGCCGTCGTGCTCGATCACCTGGCCGGCGCGGATGAGGTTCGCCTGCTGCTTCATGACTCGCTCGGATATGTCAAAGAGGGAATGGAGGCGGGCTTCTAGACCCTTCATGCCGGGGCGGCAAGGCGGTGGCGGACATGCCAGGGGTCCCGCACGGCATCGCCCTCCAGGTAGTCCGGCCCGATCGGCACCTTGCCGTGGCCGCCCGGTATGTCGAGCACGTAGGTGGGCCAGGCCAGGCCGGTGACGCGGCCGCGCAGTTCGGCCAGCAGGGCGCGGCCTTCGGCGATCGGAACATGGAACCGCGCGGTGCCGGGCGCCGGGTCGAGCTGGTGCAGGTAGTAGGGCTTCACCCGGGCGGCGAGCATGGCGCGGAACAGCGCCTCCAGCGCCGCGGGCGTGTCGTTCACGCCGCGCAGCAGCACCGACTGGCCGAGCAGCGGCACGCCGCGGGCGAGGATGCGGCGCAGCGCGGCGCGGGCATCGGGGGTGAATTCGGCCGCATGGTTGGCATGGACGGCGAGGTAGAGCGGCGTCTCGCCTTCCAGCGCTTCGGCCAGCGCGTCGGTCACGCGGGCGGGGTCGGCGACCGGGACGCGGGAGTGGATGCGCAGCAGCTCCACATGCGGGATGGCGCGCAGCCGGGCGAGCAGGCCGGCGAGCCGGCGCGGCGAGAGCATCAGCGGGTCGCCCCCGGTCAGGATCACCTCGCGGATCGCCGGGCGGGCCGCAAGCCAGGCAATGGCGGCGTCGAGCTCCGCCGCGGTGAGAACGCCGCCGTCGGGTCCGACATGCTCGCGGCGGAAGCAGAAGCGGCAATAGACCGGACAGACCAGCAGCGGCTTGAGCAGGGCGCGGTCGGGGTAGCGATGGACGATGCCCTTGATCGGCGACAGCGCGTCGTCGCCGATCGGGTCGGCCAGTTCGTGCGGCGCGGTGACGGCCTCGGCCGGGTCGGGCACGAACTGCCGGGCGATCGGCGCGCCGGCGGTGGCGATCAGCGCCTGGACGGCAGGGGTGACGGCGACGGCATAGCGCCGCTCCACCGCCGCGAGGGCAGGGCGCAGGGCGGGCGGCACGAGGCCGGCCGCGGCGAGGGCGGCGGCACTGCGCAGGGTGCGGGTGGCGGACATGCCCGGCGGTCTAGGCCGCGGCCGGGCGGCAGGCAAATCAGCCCAGGCCTACCCCGGGCGCAGGGCGCGGCGGAGCCGCGCGAGCGTGAGCAGCGGCAGCGCCAGCAGCGCCAGCGCGCCCGGCTCCGGCAGCTCGGCGGCGTCCAGCCGGTAGACCGTCCCGGTGGATTTCAGCGCCAGCAGCAGCTCCCCGTCGCCGTCGGCGCTGAGCCTGGCGTCGACGCGCGGGCTGATCAGCCAGCTGTCATAGCCGAAGCGGCCGACGATGCTGATCGCCCCGCTGTCGTCGAGCACCTGCACCTCGCTCATGTCGCCGGTGGCGGGATCGCAGGCGAACAGGCGGCCGTTCACGATGTCGGTCATCACATACATGCCGTCGAGCGCCGGGATCGCGCTGCCGCGGTAGAGGATGCCGCTGCCAAGCGCGTTGCCCTCCGCATGGGTGTAGCTGCACGCGGCGTAGCTGTAGCCGAGGCTGGCATCATCGGCGGGCAGGGCATAGGCGCCCTCGTCCTCGGCCGGGCCGCCGAAGGCGATGTTCTTGGCGTAGGTGCCCTCGCGGTAGGGCCAGCCGTAATTGGCGCCGGCGATGCCGATATTGGCTTCCTCGACGAGGTTCTGGCCGATGTCGTTGATGTACATCTGGCCGGTCATGCTGTCCCAGGTGAAGGATTGCGGGTTGCGGAAGCCCGAGGCCCAGATTTCCGGCAGCACGCCGGACTGGCCGACGAACGGGTTGTCGGCGGGAACGGTGTAGGCCTCGCCGCCCGTGCCGGCGAGCGGGTTGATGCGCAGCACCTTGCCGAGCGGCCGGGCCATGTTCTGGGCATTGGCGTTCGGGTCCCAGTACTCGCCGTCGCCGTTGCCGACATAGAGGTTGCCGAAGTCGGCATCGCCGGGCCGGGCGGTGGGGTTGAAGGCGATCATGCCGTTGGAATGCCCCGACGTGTAGCCGGCCAGGCGCATCACCTCCCGCGAGGTGCCGGCGAAGCTGGCGGCGGAGGGATCGTTGGCGGTCCATTCGCGGATGCTGACGGCCAGCGCCCCGCCGGTGTTGCCGGCGAAGGTGAGGCCGGTGTCGTCGTTCTGGATCCAGGAGGTGGTGTAGAACTTGCCATAGCCCGGCGCGCCCGGATCGCCGTTGAAATTGGGGTGGAAGGCGAAGCCGTTGAGGCCGGGGCTGGCCGGGTCGTTGCCGGAGACGAAGCCGATGCCCTGGCTGCGCAGGTCGAGATAGGGGGTGGGCGCCGCGCCGGAATTGCTGGTGGCGTAGAGCACGCCGTTGATGTTGTTCACGAACAGCCGGTCGGACCCGTCGGCGAGCGGGGTGGCGTAGAGGATGCGGGCGAGCGGCGGATCGCCCGCCTCGGCCGGCAGGGTGACCAGGGGGGCGATCCGGACGGCGATGGCGGAAAGCGGGATCGGCGGCGCACCGGGCACGACAGGGTCGGCCGCGAAGGCGGTGCCGCAGCTTGCCTGGACCGCGCCGGCCAGGGCGGCAAGCGCGAGGGCGGTGGCGAAGCGTCGCAGCATCGGCGGTCTCCGATAACCGAACGTCACGATAGCGATGTGGTGATGCGTCGGCAACGGCGTTGACGCCGGGGGGCAGGCTGCGGCAGGCAGGCGGAAAGGAGACCCGCCATGGCCGAAACCAACGATCGCGACCTGGTGCTGACGCGGCTGATCGCGGCACCGCCGGAGAAGCTGTACCGCTGCTGGACCGAGCCCGCGCTGCTGACACGTTGGTTCACGCCGCCGCCCTGGACCGTGCCGCATGCCGAGCTGGACGTGCGCCCGGGCGGCAGCAACCTGGTGGTGATGCGCGGCCCTGAGGGGCAGGAAATGCCCAATCGCGGCGTTTATCTGGAGGTTGTGCCGGGCCGGCGGCTGGTGGTGACCGACGCCTTCGTGCGCGCCTGGGAGCCCTCGGAGAAGCCATTCATGACGATCGAGCTCGACTTCGTGCCGGAGGCGGGCGGCACCCGCTACACCGCGCTGGTGCGGCACTGGACCGTGGCGGACCGGGAGGCGCACGAGCAGATGGGCTTCCACCAGGGCTGGGGCATCGCGACCGACCAGCTCGCGGCGCTGGCCGCGACGCTGTAGCGCCCATGGCGCAGCCGGCCTGGCATCCCGAGCAGCTTGCCGCCCGGATGCCGTTCCTGCGCCGGCGGGCCCTGCTGGCGGCCGGGGTGCGGGCCTTCTTCGCGGCGCGCGGCTACACGGAGGTGGAGACGCCCTACGCGGTGGTGGCGCCGGGGGAGGAGGTGCACCTCGCCGCCTTCCGCACCGAGCGGGTGACGCCGGAGGGCGAGCGCCGCGCGCTGTGGCTGCATACGAGCCCGGAATTCGCGATGAAGAAGCTGCTGGCCGGCGGCGCGGGGCCGATCTTCCAGCTCGCCCGGGTGTGGCGCAACGGCGAAGGCAGCAGCCGCCACGCGCGCGAGTTCACCATGCTGGAATGGTACCGCCCAGGCGCCGACATGGCCTCGCTGATCGCCGAGACGCATGACCTGCTGCGCGCGGTGCTGCCCCCGGTGGTCGCCTGCCAAGGCGTGACGACGGTGCTGGACGACCCCGAGATCGTGACGGTGGCCGAGGCGTTCCGCCGGCATGTCGATGCGGACGTGCTGGGCACGGCCGGCGATGCGGCGGCACTGGCAGCGCAAGCGGGCGAGCGGCGGCGCGACGGCGAGGACTGGGAGGACCTCTTCTTCCGCCTGCTGCTGGCCAAGGTGGAGCCGGCGCTGGGGCAGGGCCGCCCGACCTTCCTCACGCACTGGCCCGCCGCCCAGGCAGCGCTGGCCCGGCGCGACCCTGCCGATCCGCGCGTGGCCGAGCGGTTCGAGCTGTTCGTCTGCGGCATGGAGCTGGCCAACGCCTTCGTGGAGCTGACCGACGCGGCCGAGCAGCGCGCCCGCTTCCTCGAGGACCGGGCACGCCGCGCGGCGCTGTACGGCGACGTGGGCTGGGAGCTGGACGAGGAGTTCCTGGCCGCGCTGGAACACGGCCTGCCGCCCTGCGCCGGCATCGCGCTGGGCTTCGACCGGCTGGCGATGATCGCGGCGGGGGCGGACCGGATCGAGCAGGTGCTTTGGCTGCCCTCGCCGTGAGGCGGGCTATTCGTGATCGCCTTGCATCCAGCCCGCGTGGCCGCGCGTAACGCCGCGCAAGGGGCCCGCAGCGTGCGCCGCCCCGGCAATGTGAGGATGCAACCATGCGAACCACCTCGATCGTCCCGATGCTGCTGGCCGCGGGCCTGCTTTCGGCCTGTGCCCAGTCGATGGCGGAGAATCCGAAGCCGACGCCCCCGATGGGGATGGGCGATGCGAGGCCCGTCACCGTCGGCGGCCAGCCGATGTTCGCCGGCAAGGATATCGTGGACAATGCGGTGAACTCGGCCGACCACACCACGCTGGTCGCCGCGGTGAAGGCCGCCGGGCTGGTCCCCACGCTGAAGACCGCCGGGCCGTTCACCGTGTTCGCCCCCACCAACGAAGCCTTCGCGGCCCTGCCGGCCGGCACCGTGCCGACGCTGCTGAAGCCCGAGAACAAGGCGACGTTGACCAAGGTGCTGACCTACCACGTCGTGCCTGGCCGACTCGACTTCGACTCGCTGCACGGCATGGTCATGGCCGGCGGCGGCAGGGCGGAGCTGACCACGGTGGCCGGCGGCAAGCTGGTCGCGATGATGAACGGGCCGCACAACATCGTGCTGCACGATGCCAAGGGCGGCACCGCGCACATCACGACCTACGACGTCATGCAGTCGAACGGCGTGATCCAGGTGGTGGACAAGGTGCTGCTGCCGGGCTGAGCCCGGCCGGTCAGGCTTCGGCCGCCGCAATCGCCGCGTTGAGCGCGCGGATGCCGGCGGCCGGCCCATCCGGGTGATTCCACACGCAGCCGATCACGGCCAGGAAATCGGCGCCCGCCTGCACCAGCGGCGCGCAGTTCTCCGGCGTGATCCCGCCGATGGCGACCGAGGGCAGCTCCATCATCTCCGACCACCAGCGCAGCACCTCGATGTCGGCGCGGACGGTGACGTCCTTGCTGGCGGTCGGGAAGAAGGCGCCGAAGGCGACGTAGTCGGCCCCTTCCTCGCCGGCGGTCATCGCCAGGTCGCGGCTGGAATGGCAGGTGACGCCCATGGTGAGGTCGCCGAGCAGCTTGCGCGCCACGGCGGCCGGCGTGTCGGTCTGGCCGACATGGGCGCCGTCGCAGCCGTGCTTCACCGCGAGGTCGGGGCGGTCGTTCATCAGGAAGGCGACGCCGCGCGACTGCGCCACCGGGCGCAGCACGTCGATGGCGCGGCGCAGCGCGCTTTCCTCGATGTCCTTGAGGCGGAGCTGCACGGCGCCCACATCCCCCGCGTCGAGCGCCTCGGCAAGGCGATCGGCGAAGGGGACCGGGTCGAGGGCAGGGGGGGTGATGAGGTAGATCCGGCACCCGCCCTCCGCCGAAGGCATATCAGTGGGCACTCGCGCTCGCGTGGCTCGCTGCCGTGCCGGGTCACGCCTTGCCCTGGTAGATCTCGATGATCTTGGCGAGCATCGCCAGCGCCTCGGCCTTCGGGCGCTGGAAGGTGTTGCGGCCGATGATCGAGCCGTTGGCGCCGCCGTCGCGCAGGCCGCGCACTTCCTCGTAGAGCCCGTCCAGCCCCTTGGCCTCGCCGCCCGAGAACACCACGATGCGCTTGCCGTTGAAGGCGGTCTGCACCACGTGCTCGACGCGCTTGGCCAGCGTGGAGACGTCGATCTTCTGCGCCTCGTACACCTTCTTCGCCGCGTCCAGGCTCAGATGCGCGGTGGGCGGCTTCACCTTGATGATATGGGCGCCCATCAGCGCCGCCATGTGCGCGGCATAGGCGCAGATATCCACCGCCGTCTCGCCGGCCTTGTCCAGGTTCGGCCCGCGCGGATAGCTCCAGCACACCACGGCGAGGCCGGCCTGCTTGGCCTCCTCGGCAAGCTCGCGCAGCTCCTCCATCTGGTCGAAGGCGTACTCGCTGCCGGGATAGATGGTGAAGCCGATCGCCGAGCAGCCAAGGCGCAGCGCGTCGTTGACGCTGCCGGTGACGGCCTGGTCCTTGCTGGCGGCCAGGCTGTTCGCGGAATTCACCTTCAGGATCGTCGGGATGGCACCGGCATAGCTGTCGGCACCCGCCTCGATCATGCCCAGCGGCGCGGCATAGGCGGACAGCCCGGCCTCGATGGCGAGCTGGAAATGGTAGTGCGGGTCGTAGGCGACCGGGTTGGGGGCGAAGCTGCGGGCGGGGCCATGCTCGAAGCCCTGGTCCACCGGCAGGATCACCAGCTTGCCGGTGCCGCCGAGCTTGCCCTCCATCAGGATGCGGGCGAGGTTGCCCTTGGTGCCGGGATTGTCGCTCTCGTAGTGATCGAGAATCTTCTTCACGCGTTGGGTGATGCGCATTTTTGTCCTCTTTGGCCGATCCTGACTGCTGCGGCCTGTTAGCCCAGCGGGGCCGTGTTGTCACGTTGAAG
>JBGAIK010000099.1:0-15305 GCA_044225615.1 Acetobacteraceae bacterium
GGATGCGATCTCGCATCCGCCCGCCCTTCGCGCTACAGTGAAGCAACCGGGCCCTGCCCGGTTTCGTCGTATCGACGCCTCGACGCCGCATTCGAGACAGGGCCTGTCGCCATGAACAGCACGCCGCCGGCAACCGCAGGCAAGGACGCTGCCGCCACCGCGCCGGCCGATCCGCGCGTCACCTTCTACTCGCTGATCCCCGATGCCCGCCTGCCCCAGCGCGCCGACCGCTCCGCCGCCGGCAGCCTGCCCACCCGCGCCTTCCGCTACTGCGAGCCGGTCACCACCGCGGCGGCCTTCGGCTACTATGTCTTCGTGCCCATCTCCTTCTCGCTGATGTGGGATGGCTACGACATCATGTGGACCTACGAGGGCAACGAGCATGGCTGGCTGCCGCTGCAGCGTGCCCAGTTCCCGTACTTCTCCCAGCATTTCGACGAGCGCGTGCCCGAGGAGATCCAGGGCTTCTCGCCGCCCTTCCTCGCCTCGCTCCAGGAACCCGGCCTCGTCAACGTCTGGACCGGCCTGATCGCCCGCACCCGTCCGGGCTGGAGCCTGCTGGTCCGTCCGGTCGCCAACATGCCGCGGCGCGGCGGCTACGAGCTGTTCGAGGGGGTGGTGGAGACCGATCGCTGGTTCGGTCCGCTGATCACCAACATGCGCCTGACCAAGACCGACACGCCGATCGAGTTCAACAACGAGCTGCCGCTGTTCCAGGTTCAGCCCATCCCGCGCGAGGCGCTGAGCGAGCCCGAGTTGAACAACTATGGCATCGTCCGCAGCCTCGAGGATTTTCGCCCCGAGGATTGGGACGATTTTTACGACACCGTCGTGCGCCCCAACGTCACCGTGAACCGCCCGCGCGGCGAATACGCCGCCGCCGCCCGCCGTCGTCGCAAGGGGCAGGATGGCGGGACGGAGTAGCCGTGCCGGCCCGCCCGCGCTACGCATTGCGCACGCCGCCACAATGGGCCGCGCACGCAGCCGCAGTCGGCCGCGCAACACGGGGGACCTGCCTTGGCCGAGCTTGCCGAACTCCGCTCACGCCTGTTCGCTTCCTTGCTGTCCGATGTGATGGACGCGTTGGGACACATGAACCAGGCGATGCCCGCGCATATCCGGCCCCTCGATGATGCCTCCATCATGGTGGGTCGGGCGCGCACTGCCCTGTTCATGGACGTATATGACGTAAAAGAGGGCGAAAATCCCTACGAAAATGAGATCGCGCTCATTGACAGCCTCATGCCAGATCAGATTCCGGTGTTCGCCTGCGGCAAGACCGGCCGCATCGCGCCGTGGGGCGAACTGCTGAGCACCGCCTCCAAGGTCCGCGGCGCCGCCGGCGCGCTGATGGATGGGCTGGTCCGCGACATCCGCGCCATTCGCGAGATGGGCTTCCCGGTCTTCCACGGCGGCATCGGGCCGCTGGACAGCAAGGGGCGCGGCAAGATCATGGCGCTCGACGTGCCGGTGGAATGCGCGGGCGTGCGCGTCTGCCCCGGCGACCTGATCTTCGGCGATGCCGACGGCGTGGTGGTGGTGCCACAGGCGATCGAGCAGGCCGTGCTCGCGGCGGCCTTCGAGAAGCTGAAGGGCGAGAAGTCCACGCTGGCCGACCTGCGGGCCGGGATTTCGCTGGGCGAGGTCTTCGCCAGATACGGCATTCTCTGACCGGCCGTCACGCCTCGTCCGGCGGCCACAGCCGGTTCCAGGTAAAGATCGCCGGCGTCCCGCCGGTATGGACGAACACCACCGTATCGCCCGGGCCGAGCCGCCCGGCGCGGATATGCGCGATCATCCCTGCCGCCGCCTTGCCGGTGTAGACCGGGTCGAGCACGATCCCCTCGGTGCGGGCGAACAGGCGGGTCGCCGCGATGCCCTCGGCGCTCGGCACGCCGTAGCCGGCGCCCACGAACGCCGCATCGTTGGCGATTTCCCCGGGGTCGACATGGAGGTCGAAGCCGAGGGCCTGCGCGGTGGCATTGGCGATCGCCGCCGTCCGGGCCGGCACGTCGAACTCTGCCGTCGCGGTGATGCCGTGCACGGCCAGCCCCCGGTTGGTCAGGCGCTGGGCCAGCACGAGGCCGGCCTGCCCCTTGCCGGAGGAGGACATGTAGAGCGCGTCCGTGCGCACCGCCTGCGCGTCCATCTGGTCCAGGACCTCCAGCGTCGTCTCGAGATAGGCGGCAGCCGAGGCGATGTCGAACAGCGGATTGTCGTTGAGGATGTGCGGCCGCCCGCCGGCGGCGCGGCAGGTGGCGGCCGCCCGGTCCAGCGCCGCCCGCTGGGCCGCACGGTCGGGCGCAAAGATCACCTCGGCGCCCATCAGGTAGTCCACCAGCAGGTTGCCCTGCACCGGATCGGGCCGGCTGCCCTCCAGCACCAGGATGCAGCGCAGGCCAAGCCGGTTGCAGGCGCCGGCGGTCTGCCGGGCGGAGTTCGACTGCAGGTCGAGCCCGACGATGATCGTGTCCGGGCTTTCCGCCAGCGCGTGGGCCAGGCGGAACTCCAGGTTGCGCAGCTTGTTGCCGCCGAAGGCGATGCCGGTCAGGTCGTCGCGCTTGATGAAGATGCGGGGGCCGCCCAGGGCACGGGCGAGGTTCGGCGCCTCGTGCAGCGGCGTCGGCGTCAGCGCCAGGCGCACGCGGGGCAGGCGGGCGATCCCCGCGCGGATATGGATGAAGTCCTGCACCCCGGCGCCTCCTGTCGCGAAACCTTCGCGTCTCGGCTTGACCTGGGTCAAGGTGGTGCGGCTGCCGCCGCGCATACGTGGCGCCGGCAAGCGGGAGCATGCGATGACCGATGCGGCGCCGTCGCGGCGGCACGACCGATACGAGGCATGGCTGCGCGACGCGCGGGCGCTGCCGGGGCTGCCGGTCGCGATCGTCCACCCGTGCTCGCCCGAGGCGATCGCGGCGGCGATCGAGGCGCGCGACGAGGGCCTGCTGGAGCCGGTGCTGGTCGGTCCCGAGGGGAAGATCCGCGCCGCCGCCGAGAGCGCGGGCGTGCGCCTCGACGGCGTCCGGCTTGAGCCCGCCCCGCACAGCCACGCCGCCGCGGCGCGCGCGGTGGAGCTCGCGATGAAGGCCGAGGTCGCAGCACTGATGAAGGGCAGCCTGCACAGCGACGAACTGCTTGCCGCCGTCGTGGCCCCCGAGAGCGGCCTGCGCACCGAACGGCGCATCAGCCATGTCTACGCCATGGACGTCCCGGCCTATCCGCGCCTTGTGATCGTCACTGATGCGGCGATCAACATCCAGCCGACGCTGTGGCACAAGCGCGACATCTGCCAGAACGCGGTCGACCTGCTGCACCTGCTGGGCGTGGCCGAGCCCCGCGTGGCCGTGCTGGCCGCGGTCGAGATGGTGAACCCGGCCATGCCCACCACGCTCGATGCGGCCGCCCTGACCGTGATGGCCACCCGCGGCCAGATCACCGGCGCGCTGGTGGACGGCCCGCTCGCCTTCGACAACGCGGTGAGCCCGGAGGCGGCACGGACCAAGGGCATCGTCTCCCCGGTCGCCGGCCAGGCCGACATCCTGCTGGTGCCCGACCTCGAGGCCGGCAACATGCTGGCCAAGCAGCTGATCTACTTCGCCGGCGCCGATGCGGCCGGGCTGGTCCTGGGCGCGCGGGTGCCGATCATCCTGACCAGCCGCGCGGATTCGCTGCGGGTGCGCCTCGCCTCGGTCGCGCTGGCCAGGCTCGCCGCCTTCCGCCGCGCCGGCAGCGCACCGTGAGCGGCGACCTGCTGCTGACCTTCAACGCCGGCTCCTCCACCGTGAAGCTCGGCGTGTTCCGGCTCGCCGGCGGGCGGCCGGCACGGATCGGCAAGGGCATGCTGGACCTGCGCCGCGATCCGCTGACGTTCCATCTCGCGGAAGGCCCGGTTGCCACCGAAATCGTGCTGAAGGCCCGGGCCAGCGAGGACATGCAGGCGGTGCTGGACGAGCTGCTGGCCTGGCTTGCCGGGCATTTCGAGCTGTCGCGGCTGGCAGGCATGTGCCATCGCGTGGTGCATGGGGGCGACCGCTTCGCCGGACCGGCGCGGATCGACGCGGCCGCCATGGCGGAGATGGAGGCGCTGATCCCGCTGGCGCCCCTGCACCAGCCGCACAGCCTGCGGCTGGTGCGCGCCGCGGCCCGACTGCGCCCCGGCATCCCCCAGACCGCCTCTTTCGACACCGCCTTCCACCGCACCCAGCCCGACCTCGTCCGCCGCTTCGCCATCCCCCGCCGGCTGCACGACCAGGGGGTGCGCCGCTACGGCTTCCACGGGCTGTCCTACCGGTTCATCGCCGCCAGCCTGCCACCCGGGCTGGCCGGTGGCCGCGTCGTGGCGGCCCATCTCGGCAGCGGTGCCAGCCTGTGTGCGCTGGAAGGCGGCGCCAGCCGCGACTCCAGCATGGGCTTCTCCACCCTCGACGGGGTGCCGATGGCCACCCGCCCCGGCGCGCTCGATGCCGGCGTGCTGCTGCACCTGCTCGACAGCATGACGCCGGCGGCCCTGTCGGACATGCTCTACCACGACAGCGGCCTGCTCGGCATCTCCGGCATCAGCGCCGACAGCCGCGCGCTGCTCGCCGACGGCCGGCCCGCGGCGCGCGAGGCGCTGGCGCTGTTCGCGTTCCGCGTCGCCGGCGAGGTGGCCCGGCTTGCCGTCACGCTCGGCGGGATCGACGGGCTGGTCTTCACCGCCGGCATCGGCGAGCATCAGCCGGAGGTGCGGGCCATGGTCTGCGATCGCCTCGGCTTCCTCGGGATCGCGCTGGACCCGACCGCCAACGCCGCCAATGCAGGCAGCATCGGCGCGGGACGGGTGGCGGTGCTGGTGATCCCGACCGACGAGGAGCAGGTGATCGCGGACGAGGGCTGGGCGGTGCTGGGCGGGGGAGCGGGCTGATGGAATACGATGCGATCATCATCGGTGCCGGCATGTCGGGGCTCTACCAGCTCCATCTGCTGCGCGGCCTGGGCATGAAGGTGCACGTGCTCGAGGCCGGGTCCGGCGTCGGCGGCACCTGGTACTGGAACCGCTATCCCGGCGCCCGGTTCGATTCCGAGAGCTACTCCTACGGCTATTCCTTCTCGAAGGAACTGCTGGCCGAATGGGACTGGTCCGAGCATTTCGCCCCCCAGCCCGAGACGCTCCGCTACCTCAACCACGTGGCCGACCGCTTCGACCTGCGGCGCGACATCAGCTTCCACAGCCGCGTCGCCGCCGCCCATTTCCGCGACGGCGGCTGGGAGCTCACGCTGGAGAACGGCGACCGCCGCCGCGCCCGCTTCCTGGTCACCGCCATCGGCCCGCTCTCCGCCCCCACCCTGCCGCGCATTCCCGGCATGGCCGAATTCCGCGGCCAATCCTTCCATACCGGGCTGTGGCCGCACGAGGCGGTCGACTTCGCCGGCAAGCGCGTCGCCGTGATCGGCACCGGCGCGACCGGGGTGCAGACCATCCAGGAGGTGGCCAAGACCGCCGGCCACCTCACCGTATTCCAGCGCACGCCGAACTGGTGCGCGCCGCTGCACAACCGCCCGATCGCGCCCGCGGAACAGGCGGCCATCAAGGCCGGCTACCCGGAGATGTTCGCCCGCTGCCAGGAGACGTTCGCCTGCTTCCTGCACACGCCCGATCCGCGCGGCACCTTCGAGGTCTCCGACGCCGAGCGCGAGGCGTTCTGGGAGGCGCTCTACGCCGCCCCCGGCTTCGGCATCTGGCAGGGCAATTTCCGCGACGCCCTGACCGACCGCAGGGCCAACGCAGCCCTCAGCGCCTTCGTCGCCCGCAAGATCCGCGCGCGCGTGAAGGATCCGGCCACGGCCGAGAAGCTGGTGCCGAAGGACCACGGCTTCGGCACCCGCCGCGTCCCGCTCGAGACGCGCTACTACGAGGTCTACAACCAGCCGAACGTCGAGCTGGTCGACATCAAGGCGACGCCCATCGCCCGCGTCACCGAAGCCGGCCTCGACACCACCGACCGCAGCTTCGCCTTCGACATCATCATCTATGCCACCGGCTTCGACGCCATCACCGGCAGCTTCGACCGCATCGACATCCGCGGCCGCGACGGCGAGCGGCTGAGGGATCGCTGGAAGGACGGGCCGGAGACCTTCATGGGCGTGATGGTGGCGGGCTTCCCGAACATGTTCATGCTGATGGGCCCGCACACCGCGCTCGGCAACATCCCGCGCAGCATCGAGTACAACGTCGAATGGGTGACCGGCATCCTGGCCTGGATGCGGGGCCGCGGCCTGGCCCTGGCCGAGCCCACCGCGGGCGCCGTCGCCGAATGGACCGCCCATGTCCGCGCCGTCGGCGAGGGGCTGCTGTCCAACGAGATCAGCTCCTGGTTCACCGGCGTCAACACCAATGTCGACGGCAAGGACCGCCGCATCATCGCCCGCTACAGCGGCAGCGCCCCGGCCTACCGCGCCTGGTGCGACCGCGTGGCGGCGGAGGGCTACCGCGAGATCGCGATGGCGTGAGCCGTCACCGACGGACGCTCACGCCGCCGCCAGCCGGTAGTGGCTGACGCCCCATTCGCTGCCGCCGGCATGGCCGAACAGCCCGGCGGTGGCGAGGAAGAACAGCCGCCAGCGCCGGCCCCACAGCGACGCGTCGGCGCCATAGACCTGGCGCAGCACACGGCCCACCGCGTCGGGCTGGGCGTCGAAATTGGCCAGCCAGTCCAGCGCCGTGCGCTTGTAGTGCAGGCCGCTCCAGCTCCATTCCTGCTCCACCGCGAACAGGTCCCCGAACTGGCGGATCAGCCCATGGCTCGGCATCACGCCCCCGGTGAAGAAATGCTGGGCGATCCAGTCCTCCTTGTCCGCCTTGTCGAAGCGGTAGGGCCGGCTGCGATGGCTGAACACGTGCAGGAACAACAGCCCCTCCGGCGTGAGCCAGGCGCGGATGCGGCCGAGCAGGGCGCGCCAGTTGGACATGTGCTCGAACATCTCCACCGAAACGACGCGATCGAACCGGCCTTCCGGGGTGAATTCGTTCATGTCGGCGGTGATCACCGTCAGGTTGTCGATGCCGCGCAGCTTCGCCATGTCCTCGATATAGCCGCGCTGGGCGGCCGAGTTGGAGACGGCGGTGATGCGGGCGGCAGGGTATTTCTCCGCCATCCACAGCGACAGCGAGCCCCAGCCGCAACCCAGTTCCAGGATGCGCTGGCCATCGGCGAGCCCGGCATGATCGCAGGTCTCGGCAAGCGCGCGCTCCTCGGCCAGCGCCAGGGTGTCGTCCGGGCCGGCATACAGGCAGGAGGAGTATTTGCGCCGCGGCCCCAGCACCAGGATGAAGAAGGACGGCGAGACGTCGTAGTGCTGCTCCCGCGCCGCCTGGGCGAATTCGGCCACGCCGCGCCGGTCCATCTCGGCGGCGAATGCGCGCTCGAGATCCGGCGCGTCGCCGGCCAGCTTGCGCTGCGTGCGCCCGACCAGCCAGGAAATCCCGGTGCGGGTCAGCGGGTCGGGCAAGGGCAGGCGTTCCACCAGCGTGGTGGCGGCAGTGACCAGGGTCATGACGGCTCCTGTGCGGCGGGGGGGCGGGGAAAGAAGGCCGGCACGCGGCTTGCGTAGGCGGCGAAGGCGGCGCCGTGGCGGCGGATCATGTGCGCCTCCAGCGGCGGGACGCCGGAGGCGTGGCGCAGCGTCCAGTACATCAGCGCCGGGCCGCTCAGCGCCAACCAGCCCCACGGCCACAGGCCGGACAGGGCGAACAGCGGATAGGCCACCCAGCCCAGCCATTCGAAGAAGTAGTTGGGATGGCGCGACCACGCCCACAGGCCGGAGTCGCAGATACGGCCGCGATTGGCCGGGTCGGCCTTGAAGCGGCGCAGCTGGGCGTCGGCCACCGCCTCGCCGACGATGGCGACCGCGAGCACCGCGATCGCTGCCACGTCGAGCGCCCCGAACGGCGCCGGGTTGCGGGCGGCCAGCCCCATCGACGCTGCGAGCCCGAGCGCGACCAGGCCCTGGACCATCAGGAACAGGTACAGCCGCACGGCGAACGCCGCCCCCCATGCGTCGTGCAGGGCCGCGTAGCGCGGGTCTTCGTTGCCCTGCGCCGCGCGCGGCGATGCGGTGGCCGAGCCGCAGCGACCACGCGGCCACCAGCACTGCCACGACCCATTGCCGCCAGGACGTGCCGCCGCCCAGCGGCGCCAGCGCGAAGGCCACGCCCGCGACGCCGGTGGCGAAGGACCAGGCCGCATCGACCCAGCCGGAATTGCCGGTGATCCGCTGCACCGCCCAGGCCAGGGTCATCGCTGCCCAGAGCAGCGCCGCCACCAGCAGGGCCAGCGCGGCGAGGCTCACAGCCGGAACAGCGGCCGCAGCAGCCGCAGCAGCCAGTGGTGGAAGCGCAGCTGGCCGCGCACGGCGATCAGGCACAGGCAGGGCACTTCGCCGAACGCGACCGGCGTGTGGTCGTGGCCATCGTCGTTCTCGGCCAGGTCGCCCGCGCGGTATTCGCCGCCCTCGTCGCGGAACATGCCTTCCAGAACACAGGTCAGTTCCAGCCCCTCATGCCCGTGGCCGGCGAGCCGGGCGCCCGGTTGCACGCGCAGCAGGTGCAGCCCGGCCCGGTCGGATGACGCGGGCAGCAGCGTGGCCATCGCAATGCCGGGGCCGAGCGGTCGCCAGCGTCCGGCCGGATAGCCCATGACGTTGCCCGGCACCGCGGGCGGCGCCGCGGGGGGCGGCGCGTCCAGCCGCGCCAGCGCGCGATCACGCGCATCCTGCGCCATGCCGGCGGCGGGCAGCGCCTCGAGCAGCCGGCCGCCGACCTGCTCGGCCGCGCGCACCGCCGCCCGGCAGAGCGGGCAGTGCGGCAGGTGTGCGGCGACCACGGTGCGGAACGCGGCGTCCAGCCCGCCGCTGGCGTGCAGCAGCAGGGTTTCGTCGGATGGGTGGTGGGCGGGGGTCATCGTCCGGCCTCCATGGCGGCGCGGAGCTGGGCCAGGATGCGCCGCAGCCGCGACTTCACCGTGCCCAGCGGCAGCGACAGCTGGGCGCTGATCGCGCTGTGCGGGCTGTCCTCGAAAAATGACAGCCGCAGCAACTCGGCCTGGTCGGGGCTGAGCGTGACGAGGGCAGCGCGCAGGGCGCGCTCGGCCTCGCCCGTGGCCAGCAGGGTGTCGGCCGCCGGGCCTTCGTCCGCGACGCGCTCGATCGCCGCCGCGTCCAGCGCCTCGGCCGGGCGTTCGCGCCGCAGTGCGTCGATGCGCAGGTTGCGGGCAATGGTGAACACCCAGGTGGCGGCGCCGGCGCGGGCGGGGTCGAACTGCGCCGCCTTGTGCCAGACCAGCAGCAGCGCTTCCTGGGCCAGCTCCTCCGCCTGCTCGCCGCTGGCGCCCAGGCGCTGCATGTAGCTTTTCACCCGCGGCGCGAAATGGTCGAACAGCGCGGCGAAGGCGGCGCGGTCGCGTGCGCCGGCGACGCGCGCGACGAGCGCCGCCAGCGCCTCGGGCGTGGGCATGCCGCCCCCGCTCACGCGGCGCCGGGGCGGCGGGCGCGGCGTGGGCAGCCAGGTCGGCCGGGCCGTGCGATGGAAGAAGCGTGCATCCATGGCAGCCTATACGCGCCGCCGGCGCCGGCGGATGCCCCCCCCTGGCCGAAAACATGCGCTGCATCCGACCGCCGCGCCGGTCCGTATCATGGTCACGTCGCTGGCACGCGACGACACAGGCAAGGACGCTTCATGGCCTTCGACGGGACGGCTGCGGATCAGGCGCCACGCCGGATCGCGGTGGTGGGCACCGGCATCGCCGGGCTTTCCGCTGCCTGGCTGCTGGCGCAGCGCCATCGCGTGACGGTCTACGAGGCGGCCGACCGCGTCGGCGGGCACAGCTGCACCGTGGACACGCCGCAGGGCGTGCCCGTCGACACCGGCTTCATCGTCTACAACGAGCGCAACTATCCCAACCTGACGGCGCTGTTCCGCCACCTGGGCGTCGCCACCCGGCCGTCGGAAATGTCCTTCGCCGTCTCGCTCGACGGCGGGCGCCTGGAATACAACGGCACCGACATCCCCGGGCTGTTCGGGCAGCGGCGCAACCTGCTGCGCCCGCGCTTCCTGCGCATGGTGCGCGACATCCTGCGCTTCTACCGCGATGCGCCGCAGGACATCCCGACGCTGTGGGGCACGCTGGAAAGCCTGGGCGACTACCTGGACCGCAACGGCTACTCCGTCGCCTTCCAGCATGACCACCTGCTGCCGATGGCCGCCGCCATCTGGTCCACCCCCTGCGCCGAGATGCGCGCGCACCCCGCCGCCGCCTTCCTGCGCTTCTGTGCCAACCACGGATTGCTGCAGGTGAACCAGCGGCCGCTCTGGCGCACCGTGCGCGGCGGGTCGCGCGAGTATGTCCGCCGCCTGGCAGCGCCCCTCGCGGGGCGCATCCTGACCGGCCATGGCGCGCGCCGCATCGTCCGCGACGCCGCCGGCGCCACCGTGCACGATGCGACCGGCGCCGCCTGCCGCTACGACGCGGTGCTGGTCGCCACCCACGCGCATGAGGCGCTGGCCATGCTCGACGATCCGACGGACGCGGAGCGGGTGCTGCTCGGCGCCTTCCGGCCCAGCCGCAACCGCGCCGTGCTGCATGGCGACGCGGCGCTGATGCCGCGGCGGCGGCGGCTCTGGGCGGCCTGGAACTACCTGGGAACCACCGCCCTGCCCGGCCAGACCGATCCGGCCATGCCCTGCGTCACCTACTGGCTGAACCGGCTGCAATCGCTGCCCGGGCCGGAGCTGTTCGTCACGCTGAACCCCGACCGCGCGCCGCGGCCGGAGACGGTGCTGCGCGAGATGGAATATGCCCATCCGGTGTTCGACGCCGCCGCCCTGCGCGCCCAGCGCCGACTCTGGGACCTGCAGGGCGTGCGCCATACCTGGTTCGCCGGCGCCTGGTTCGGAGCCGGCTTCCACGAGGACGGGTTGCAGGCGGGGCTGGCCGCGGCCGCGCAGCTCGGCGGCGGGCGCCCCCCGTGGCGGGTCTCCGACGAGTCGGGCCGCATCCACGTCGCGCCGGCGCGACGGCAGGCGGTGCTGGCATGAGCTGGCGCTCGGCGCTCTATGTCGGGCAGGTCGCCCATGCCCGCGCCCGGCCGCGCCGCCATCGCCTGTCCTATCGGCTGTATTCGATGCTGTTCGACCTGGACGAGCTCCCGGCGCTGTCCCGCCGCCTGCGCCTGTTCGGCCACAACCGCTTCGCGCTGCTTTCGTTCCACGACCGTGACCATGGCGACGGCTCGGCCACGCCGCTGCGTGCCCAGATCGACGCGCGCCTCGCCGAGGCAGGCATCGCGGCCGGGGGGCGCATCGCGGTGCTGTGCTATCCGCGCGTGCTCGGCACCGCCTTCAATCCGCTCAGCACCTTCTTCTGCCACCGCCCTGACGGCCGGCTTGCCGCGATCCTCTACGAGGTGAACAACACGTTCGGCCAGCGGCATTCCTACCTGATCCCGGTCGACTCCGACGCGGTCCCGGTGCGGCAGTCCTGCGCCAAGGCGTTCTACGTCTCGCCCTTCATGGCGATGGACCTGCGCTATGACTTCACGGTGCGCCCGCCGGCGGCCGAGGTGTCGATCACCGTGCGCGGCAGCGATGCCGAGGGCACGGTGATCACCGCCAACTTCGCCGGCACCCGGCGCGACCTGTCCGACGCCGCGCTGCTCGGCGCGTTCCTGCGCCACCCGCTGCTGACGCTGAAGGTGCTGGGCGGCATCCATTGGGAAGCGCTGAAGCTGCTGGCCAAGGGGCTGCGGCTGCTGCCCCGGCCGGCACCGCCCGCCCATGCGGTGACGGTCGTGCGGCGCTGAGGCGCTACGCCGCGCGGAAGGCGGGCGCGAGGTCGACCAGCCTGGCGCCGCCATGCGCGTCCATGAAGCGCAGCAGGTCGGCCGGCTTCATGATCAGCGTGGCGGTGTTGACCAGCGGATGCACCAGCACGGCCGCGGCGTCCGCCATGGCCGCATGCAGCACCACGCGCACCTGGCGCCCGGTGTCGTTGATGGCGGCGAGCGGGGTGACGGAGCCGGGCTCGATGCCGAGGATCGACCGGAGGTCGTCGGCCGAGCCGAAGGAGATGCGTTTCGAGCCGATCAGGGTGGCGAGAACCTTGGTGTCCACCTGCGGCTCCGACGGCAGGGTGACGAGCCAGTACTGCCTGCCGGAATCCTTGATGAACAGGTTCTTCACCGCCATGCCGGGCAGGTGGTCCCAGTGCGCATGGGCCTCCGCGACGGTGCGCAGCGGCGGATGCTCGACGCAGGGGGCCTCGATGCCGAGGGCGGCGAAGGCGGCGGCAAGCGTGTCGGGGACAGGCATCCTCAGGCTCCGAAGCGAATGGCGATGCGGCCGAGCGGGCCGAAATCGGCCGCGACGGTGTCGTGCGCGGCGATGGGCAGCGGGGTGACGCAGGTGCCGGTGGTGACCACCTGGCCCGCATGCAGGGTGAGGCCGAGGCCGGACAGTTCGTTGGCGAGCCAGGCCAGCGCGATGCGCGGGTCGCCGAGCACGTTGCGCCCGATGCCCGGCTGCGGCGGGCCGCCGCAGACGCGCGCGGTGACCGGGTGGGCGGCGAGGTCGATGGCGCGCCAGTCGGCGGTGGCGGCGGCGCCGAGCACGAACAGGTGTCCGCAGGCGAGGTCGGCGATCAGCTGCGCCTCGCCGGCGGTGGCGAAGTCGGGGAAGCGGCTGTCGGGAATCTCGATGGCGGGGTGCAGGGTGGCCACCGCGTCCAGCACGTCGGGGATCGTGTAGGGCGCCGCACGGGGCGGCAGGTCCCGGCTCATGCGGAAGGCGAATTCGGCTTCCGCCACGCGCATCCGGTTGGGGGCGAAGGGCAGGGTGGCCGTTTCGGGAAGCACGCGATCGGGCAGGATGCGGCCGGCGAGCGGGCCGCCGACCCCGATATGGCGCTGGCCGGCCAGGCTGGTGGCGGCGATCTTCCAGCCATAGGGCAAGGCAGGGTCGATGTGGGCCTGGACGGCGTAGCCCTCGGCGCGGGTGGCGGGGCGCAGATGGGCGGGCAGCGCGAGGGGCTCGCCGCTGCGCCAATGGGCGCGGATCAGCGCCGCGGCTTCCTGCAACCGGGAATCGTCCATCGCATCCTGCTCCGCCACGGTCTGCGGTTTTGCGCGATTCGGGCGGCGCGCGCCAGGGCGGGCGGCATTGACGCGGGCGCGCCGCGCCGCCCATGCTTCGCCATCAGGGAGCAACGCCGCCATGGCAAGGCACGACATCTTCCATCCGGCATTCAAGTCGATGCCGTACTGGTGGGAGGCGTACCACCCGACCGCCGAATCCCCGGTGGACGTGCCGCAGCAGGCGCATGTGGCCATCGTCGGCGGCGGCTATGCCGGGCTGTCCACCGCGCTGGAACTGGCCAAGCAGGGCATCGACTGCGTGGTGCTCGAGGCGAAGGAGCTGGGCCACGGCGCCAGCACCCGCAACGGTGGCGGCGTCAGCGGCGGGGTGAATATCGGCAAGAGCTTCACCGGCAAGAGCCTTGACCCGAACAGCGAGCGCGCCGGCGCGCTGCTGGCCGACGCGGCGGACGCGTTCGGCACCATCGAGCGGCTGATCGCCGAGGAAGGGATCGAGTGCCACTGGCAGAAGACCGGCCGCTTCGTCGGCGCCTGGACGCCGAAGCACTACGCGAGCCAGGCGAAGCGGGTGGAGAAGCTGAACGCGGCGGCGCAATCCGGCAGCTACATGGTGCCGCGGGAGCGCCAGCGCGAGGAGATGGCCAGCGACTACTACCACGGCGGCATGGTGGTGGAGCGTTCGGCCAATCTGCATCCGGCGCTGTACTACAAGGGATTGCTCGACCGGGTGCAGGCGCGCGGCGTGCCGGTCTGCGCGCTGGCGCCGGTGCAGCGCATCAGCGGCGGGCCGGGCGACTGGACGGTGACGACGGCGCGCGGGGCGGTGCGGGCGAAGGAAGTGGTGATCGGCACCAACGGCTATACCGGCGACATCACGCCGCAGCTCAAGCGCCGGCTGATCCCGCTGGCGAGCCATATCATCGCGACCGAAGAGCTGCCCGAGGGCATGGCCGCGCAGCTCATCCCCAAGGCGCGCACCCTGGCCGATACGCGGCGCGTGCTGACCTACTACCGGCTGTCGCCCGACCGGAAGCGGGTGGTGTTCGGCGGAAGGGCGCGGTTCACGCAGGTGAGCCCGGAGGTCAGCGCGCCGATCCTGCACCGTTTCATGACCGACCGCTTCCCGCAACTCGCCGGCATCCGCGTGACCCATGCCTGGACCGGCAACGTGGCCATGACGCTCGATGCGCTGCCGCATATGGGCAAGCAGGACGGGATGCATTACGCGCTCGGCTGCAACGGCAGCGGCGTGGCGATGATGACCTATCTGGGCCAGCAGATCGGGCGGAAGATCGCGGGCAAGTCGAACTCGGTCACGTCCTACGACACCGACGATTTCCCCGACCACCCGCTCTATTCCGGCAACCCCTGGTTCCTGCCGGTGGTGGGAAGCTGGTTCCGCCTGCGCGACACCGTCGACCGGATGCTGGGCTGATGGCCGTCACCACCGGAAGGCGCCTGTTCCTCGACCTGCTGCGGCAGGAGGGGGTGCGCATCATCTTCGGCAACCCAGGCACCACCGAGCTGCCGCTGATGGAGGCGCTCGCGGGGGAAGAGGAGATCCGCTACGTGCTGGCCCTCCAGGAAGCCGTGGTGATGGCCATGGCCGACGGCTATGCGCGGGCCTCCGGCCGCGTCGCGGTGGCCAACGTCCACGTTGCGCCCGGCCTGGGCAATGCGATGGGCATGCTGTTCGACGCGCAGAAGGCCGGATCGCCGGTGCTGGTGACGGCCGGGCAGCAGGCGCAGGGCTTCGGCATCCAGGAGCCGAACCTGTATGCCGAGCTGCCGGAGATCGCCCAGCCGCTGGTGAAATACGCCGTGGAGTGCCGTTCGATCCGCGACCTGCCGCTTCTGCTGCACCGCGCGGTCAAGACCGCGCTGGCGCCGCCGAGCGGGCCGGTGTTCCTGTCGCTGCCGGTGGACGTGATGAACGCGGAGGGCGAGGCCGCGCTTGCCCTGCCCAGCCGCGTTGCCGCGCATTTCGCGCCCGACCCGGCCGAAATCGCCCGTGCCGCCACGCTGCTGCGCGCGGCCGAACGGCCCGTGATCATTGCCGGCGACGCGGTGGCGCAGAGCGGGGCGGCGGCGCAGCTGGTTGCCTTCGCCGAGGCGCTGGCGGCGCCGGTGTATCTGGAGGGGGAACCCACCACGCTGCCGTTTCCCCCCTCGCATCCGCT
>JBGAIK010000390.1:0-2021 GCA_044225615.1 Acetobacteraceae bacterium
GCCCTGCCCCTCCACGCTCTCCACTTTCACGAACCCGCCCGACTGGCGAACGAAGCCGTAGAGCTGCGACAGGCCGAGCCCGCTGCCCTGGCCGATCGGCTTGGTGGTGAAGAACGGGTCGAACATCCGCGCCATCACCGCCGGCGGCATGCCGGTGCCGGTGTCGGCCACGCTGATCGCCACGTACTCGCCCGGCTTCGCCTCCTCCTGGCCGGCCAGCTCCGTCGCCGTCACCGCCACCGCCGCGGTGGCTATGGACAGCCGCCCGCCGCCCGGCATCGCGTCGCGGGCATTGATGGCGAGGTTCAGCAGCGCGCTTTCGAGCTGGTTGGGATCGCACAGGATCGACCATTCGCCCTCGTGCAGGTCGAGCACGACCTCCACCTCGGGGCCGACGGTGCGGCGGATCAGCTCCGCCATGCCGCGCACCAGCTGCCCCGGATCGACCGCCACCGGCTGCAGCGTCTGGCGCCGGGCGAAGGCCAGCATGCGGCTGGTGAGGCGGGCGGCGCGGTCCACCGCCTGGCGCGCGGCGGGCAGGAAGCGGTCGATCTCCGCCACCCGGCCCTGGGCGATGCGGCGCGCGATCATGTCCAGGCTGCCGCCGATGCCCTGCAGCATGTTGTTGAAATCATGCGCGACCCCCCCGGTGAGCTGGCCGATCGCCTCCATCTTCTGGGCCTGGCGCAGCCGCTCCTCGGAAATCCGCAGCGCCTCCTCGGCGCGGCGGCGGGCGGTGATGTCGAGCACCACGCAGACGATGCCGAGCCCCTCGCCGTCGCCCTCGAGCCGGGCCGAGACCAGCGTGTCCAGCACCTCGCCGTCCTTGCGCAGCAGCCGCCGCTCCAGGTCGCGCACCTCGCCGCGTTCCATCAGCCGCTGCCGGTCGGCCTCGATCCAGACCTGGCCGCCGGGCGGCTGGAGCATGCGGTAGTGGCGGCCGATCACCTCGCCGCGGTCGTAGCCGAACAGCTCCAGCCAGCTGTCCGAGACGGCGGTGAACACGCCGTCGCGGTCCAGCGTCTGCAGCGGCACCGGCGAGCGCTCGAAGGCGGCGCGGGCGCGCGCCTCGGAGGCCTGCAGCGCCGCATAGGCCTGCCGCACCTGCTGCGGCGAGGGCAGGGCCAGGATGCGCGGCAGCAGCACCCACAGCGCGACCGCGGTGACGACGGAGACGAGGCCGGTGGCCGCCTTCACCGCCCCCTCGATGCCGTAGACCGGCACCCACAGCGTCGCGAGGTCGAACCAGTGGCCGGTGCCGCAGAGCAGGATGAAGGCGACGAACAGCCACAGCACCGGGCGGAAGGCGAGATCCGGCCGCCGCCGCGTGATCACCGCCAGCGCCAGCGGGATCGAGAAATAGGCGAGGCCGATGGCGATGTCGGACAGCGCGTGGGTCCAGATCAGGCTCGGCTCCCACAGCAGGCAGAAGCCGTGCGCGGTCAGCCCCGACGGGTCGAACAGCCACTCCACGAACCGGTCCAGCATCGCGCGCCCCCAGGGTCGCGACACGGCGCGACGGCCGCCAACGCGCGAGCCGGCGAAAGGTTGCGCAGGCGCCCGATTATTTTGGCGTGAGGGCGGGGGCGGTCAGGGCCGCAGCGCAACCGCCTTGAAGAAAGTGTAGCCGAACATGCCGTCGGGTGCGGCGGTGCGCAGCAGGGCGGCGAGGCCGGCATCGAACCCGGCGGGGGTGGCGAGGCCGGCGGCGATCGCCTGGTCGCGCACGCCGGCGACCATGGCGGTGAAGGTGCGGCGGATGAAGCCCTCCACCAGCGCCGGGCGGCTCGCATCCACGTAGACCATGCGCGGCGAGACGGCGGGCCGGTCGAAGCCGGAAGCGGCCAGCAGCGCGTGCAGGCGGCGGCCGATCAGGGCGTCGCCGCCGGCGCGGCGCTGGAGCTCGACCAGGCAGGCAACCACCGCGTGGGCGGCCTGGTCGTCGGGATGCATCAGCACGCTGCCGTGGTCGCCCTCGATGACGGTGAGGCTGCCGCCGGGGCGCAGCACGCGGCGCAGGG
>JBGAIK010000100.1:0-15152 GCA_044225615.1 Acetobacteraceae bacterium
GACGGGCCGGCGAACGCCGTTGGCGGCGTCGCGTCGCGCACGTTACAGACTCCTCCCACCCCGCTTGCAGCGGGTTTTTCTTTTCTATACTTAGTTCAATAAAGAGTGAACTCGGCCATCGCTCAGCGTCGGACCGAGGGCACAGGAACGGAGACGAGCATGCCAGTGGACATCGTGCGCCGCGTGAGCGGCACCATCGAGGCGGGCGACCACCCCTATCTGCAGGGGCGTGGACGCCGCTCATGGAAGAGGTCAACGCCACCGATCTGCCGGTGCTGGAAGGGCGCGTGCCGTCCGATATCGACGGCGTCTACCTGCGCAACACCCAGAACCCGGTGTTCCAGGCGCTCGGGCGCTACCACCCGTTCGACGGCGACGGCATGCTGCACATGGCGGCCTTCCGCGACGGCCGCATGAGCTACCGCAACCGCTTCATCGCCACCAAGGGCCTGGGCGCCGAGATGGAGGCGGGCGGCCGCCTGTGGGCCGGCCTGCTGGAGGATCCGGCGCTGTCGCGGCGGCCGGGCTGGGGCGCGCATGGCGGGATCAAGGACGCGTCGAGTACCGACGTGGTGGTGCATGCCGGCCGTGCCCTGACCACGTACTACCAGTGCGGCGAGGGCTACCGGCTCGATCCGCTCACGCTGGAGCAGCAGGGCATCCCGCCCTGGTCGCCGCTCGACGGCATCTCGGCGCACTGCAAGGTCGACGAGTCCACGGGCGAGCTGCTGTTCTTCAACTACTCCACCCACGCGCCCTACATGCACTATGGCGTGGTCGACCGCCAGGACCGCCTCGTGCATTACGTGCCCGTGCCGCTGCCGGGGCCGCGCCTGCCGCACGACATGGCGTTCACGAAGAACTTCGCCATCCTCAACGACTTCCCGCTGTTCTGGGACGAGGCGCTGCTCGCCGAAGGCAAGCATGTGGTGCGCTTCCACAAGCACCTGCCGTCGCGTTTTGCGGTGATCCCGCGGCGCGGGCAGCCGGGCGACATCCGCTGGTTCGAGGCCGCGCCGACCTTCGTGCTGCACTTTCTCAATGCGTATGAAGAGGGCGACGAGATCGTGCTGGACGGCTACTTCCAGGACGAGCCGATGCCGCGCAACTACGAAGGCGCGCCTGCGGGCTATGAGCGCATGATGTCCTACCTGGACCAGTACAAGATGGGCACGCGGCTGCATCGCTGGCGCTTCAACCTGCGCACCGGGCAGACCACCGAGCAGCGCCTGGACGACCGCATCCTGGAGTTCGGAATGTTCAACCAGCGCTACGCGGGCCAGCCCTACCGCTATGCCTACAGCGCCGTGCAGGTGCCGGGCTGGTTCCTGTTCAACGGCTACGTCAAGCACGACCTCGTGACCGGCCAGTCCTGGCAGATCAGCCTGCCCGAGGGCCAGTATGCGAGCGAGGCGCCGTTCGCGCCGCGCGTGGGCGCGAAGGATGAGGACGATGGCTACCTCGTCACCTTCGTCACCAACGAGAACACCGGTCTGTCCGAGGTGGTGCTGGTCGACTGCAAGCGCTTCGAGGACGGCCCCGTCTGCCGCGTGCAGCTGCCGCACAAGCTGTGCAGCGGCACGCATTCCTGCTGGGCGCCGGGCGCCGACCTGCGCGACGGCGGGCTGCTGAGCGCGCTGCGCTGAGACCGCGCATGCTGCTGATCGCCGATCGACTTGCGCCGACGGGGCCCGTCCGATGAACCTTCTGCCGCCGGGACTGCCCCTGACGCTTCTGGCCGCCTGGACGCTCCTGGCCCTGATATGGCTGTGGGCCACACCGAAGCCGGCGCCCGACCGCGCCGTGCCGTGGCGCGACCGCCTGTATCCCTTGCTGCCGGTCGCCGTCGGCGCGGTGGCGCTGGGCTGGCTGCAGTGGAGCACCGGCACACTGACGCCGGGAGGCAGCGGTGCGCTCGCCCCGTGGCTCGCTGCCTGGCTGCGCGCGGGCGTGTGGCTGTGGGCCGTGCTCACCGGGGTCTGGGTGCTGAGCGTGCTCAAGAAGGACTCGAGCATCATGGACGTCGCGTATGGCTATGTGCTGCTGGTGCTGCCCTGGTGGCTCGCCGACACGCTCGGCCTCGCGCTGGCGGGCAGCACGGCGCTGCTGCTGGCCTGCACGACGCTCGGCTTCGGCCGCTATGCGCTCTACATCACCTGGCGCAATCTGCCGCATGGCGAGGACGCGCGCTACGCCCGCTGGCGCCAGCGCAGCGGCGCGCGCTGGTGGTGGTGGAGCTACTTCCAGGTGTTCCTGCTGCAGGGCGTGGTGATCTGGGTCTGGTGCCTGCCCATGGCGCTGGTGCTGGCGGTGCCGCAGCCGCTCGGGCTCTGGCATGCGCTGGGCGCGGCGGTCTGGGCCGTGGGGCTGGTGTTCGAGGCGGGCGGCGACTGGCAGCTCACGCGCTTCAAGCGCCGCCGCACCGATGCCAGCCAGCTGCTCGACAGCGGCCTGTGGTCGCTCACCCGCCACCCCAACTACTTCGGCCAGACCTGCATGTGGTGGGGCTATGCGCTGATGGCGCTGGGCCATCCGGCCGGACTGCTCGGACTGCCCTGCGCGGCCTACGTCACCTGGTTCATGTACAAGGGCTCGGCCACCTCGCTGATGGAGCGGCACATGGCGCGCAGCAAGCCGGGCTATGCCGCGTACTGCGAGCGCGTCCCGGCGTTCTTTCCACGCTGGCCGGCGCGGGCGCCGCGCCCGGGGCAGGGGGCCTGACGATGCCGCATCCGCTGGATCTGGACCTGACACGCGAGGCGCTTTCCACCAGCACCTTGAGCCACGGCCTCAAGGTGTTCGGCGACCGCTGGACGGCGCAGGTGGTTCTCGGCGCCTTCGTCGGCATGCGGCGCTTCGACGAATGGCAGCAGCGCCTGGGCATCCCGCGCCACACGCTGGCCGACCGCCTGCGCGCGCTGGTGCAGATGGACGTGCTGCGCCCGCGCTTGTACCAGGAACGACCCGAGCGCTACGCCTACCACCTTACGGCCAAGGGCATGGCGCTGTACGACCCGGTGCTCATGATCTGGGAGTGGGAGCGCCGCTTCGGCCAGGGCGATGCACCGCTGCCCGCGCGGCTCGTCCATCGGCGCTGCGGCCACCCCTTCACCCCGCAGCTGGTCTGCAGCGCCTGTGGCGGCAGCGTCGACATGACGGACCTGAGCTTCGAGCTGGTGCCCAACCCGCGTCTGCCGCACGACACCGCAGCACCGCTGAAGACGCCTCGCATGGCGCGCAGCGCCTCGGGCGGCGTGAGCCTGGGGCTGCGCGTCGACCGCTGGAGCCTGCTCATCATCTCGGCGCTGATCCTCGGCTGCCACTACTTTGACCAGATCTCGCAGGTGCTGCGCATCGGATCGAGCGTGCTGTCGCGCCGCCTGGCCAGCATGGTGGAGGGCGGCCTGCTGCAGTGCCTGCCCGACCGCCACGATGGCCGCCGGCCGGTGTATCGCCTCACGCCGTCGAGCCGGGGCCTGTTCGGCTACATCGTGTGCCTGTCGACCTGGGCCAGCCGCCACCAGTTCCACGAGCCCAGCTCGATCCGGCCGCGCCACAGGACCTGCGGCCATGAATTCTTCCCGCGCGTCGGCTGCAGCCACTGCGATGCCGCGCTTGCGCCGTGGGACGTCCAGTTCGAATTTTCCGGAGGGGCCGCCGCATGACGGGCTCGATGCAGGTGTTCGCCCAGCTCACGGTCAACGGCATCGCCGTCGGCGCGATCTACGCGCTGGTGGCGCTGGGCCTGGTGCTGATCTACAAGGCCACCGAGGTGCTGAACTTCGCCCATGGCGACCTGCTCATGGTCGCGGCCTTCTCGGCCTGGGGGCTGATCACGCTGGCCAAGCTGCCGTTCTGGCTGGCATTGCTGGTCACGATGGCGCTGGTGGCGCTGCTGGCCTTCGTGCTGGATGCGGTGGTCATCCGGCGCATCGCGGGCCAGCCGCAGTTCGCCGGCGTCATGCTGACGATCGCGCTGGCCTTCATGATCCGCGGTCTCGTCAGCATGTTCTTCGGGCCCGAGTCGCGCAACTACGCCACGCCCTGGAGTGGCCAGACCAGCCACGTCGCAGGCCTGGCGGTGGCCGACCTGCAGCTGGTGATCCTGGGTGTGTGTCTGGGCGTGACGGCGCTGCTGTTCGTGTTCTTCCGCAACACCCGGCTGGGCGTGGCGATGCAGGCGGCGTCGCAGAACCAGCTGGCCGCCTACTACATGGGCATCCCTGTCCGGCTTATCTTCTCGCTGATCTGGGCCATCAGCGCCGGGGTGGCGGCCGTGGCGGCGGTGCTCGTCAGCCCCGTCTCGCTGATCGACGTGAACATGGGCTACCTGGGCATCAAGGCCTTCGCGGCCGCCGTGCTGGGGGGCTTCGGCTCCATCCCGGGGGCGCTGATCGGCGGCGTCATCGTCGGCATCGTCGAGCAGCTCGCCGGCTACTTCCTGCCGCCCGGCTTCCAGGACGTGGCCTCCAACGTGGTGCTGCTCGCCGTGCTGATCCTGCGGCCGCAGGGCCTGTTCGGCCTCACCATTCGCAAGCGGGTGTGACGGATGCGCCATCTGTTCAAGACCGGCTACGCGCAGGACATCCGCATCTGGCGGCATGGCGGGGACCTGTTCTGGTACGGGCTGCTGCTGGCGGCCCTGGTCGCGCTGCCGGCGCTGGCCGGCGAGTTCTATGTGGGCGAGCTGGCCGGGCTGTTCATCTTCGCCATTGCCGGCGTGGGGCTGATGCTGCTCACCGGCTATACCGGGCTGGTCAGCCTGGGGCACGCGGCGTTCCTGGGCATCGGCGCCTATACCGAGGCGATCCTGCTGGCGCGCGGCGTGCCGTTCGCGGTGAGCCTGCCGGCGGCGGGGTTGGTCGCCGGGCTGGCGGGCGTCGCGATCGGGGTCCCCACCTTGCGGATGAGCGGCCTCTACCTGGCCATCGCCACGCTCGCCTTCGGCAGCATCGTCGGCAACGTGTTCTCCAAATGGGACAGCGTGACCGGCGGGTTCGATGGGTTCCCGGTGCAGGCGCCGAGCCTGCTGGGCCTGCCGCTCGATGGGCCGGCGGGCGTCTACTACATGTCGCTCGCGGTGCTGGTCTTCGTGATGTGGCTGGCCATCAACATCCTGCGCGCGCCGCTGGGCCGGGCGCTGGTGGCGATCCGCGACAGCGAGATCTCGGCGCAGTCGATGGGCATCAACCTCGCGTTGTACAAGACCATCTCCTTCGCACTGTCGGCGGCGATCACCGGGCTCGCCGGGGCGCTGTTCGCGCACTACGTGCGGCACCTGGCGCCCGACGCGTTCGACATCCTGCTGTCGATCCAGCTCGTCACCATCGTCTTCATCGGCGGCCTGGGCTCGCTGCACGGGGCGATCTTCGGCGCCATGTTCATCCGCCTGCTGCCGCAGGGCATCGCGCTCATCCGCGACGACCTGCCCGGTTCGCTGGGGCGGATGCCGGGGCTGGAGCCGTCGATCTTCGGGTTGATCCTGGTGCTGTGCATCATGTTCGAGCCCCACGGCATCAACGGGCGGTGGCTCAAGCTGAAGGCGTGGTTCCTGAACTTCCCGCTGCACCGGGCCACCGCCTTCCGCCGGCAGAAGAGCTACGCGCGGTCGGAGCGGCTGCGGTGAGCCTGTTCCAGGCCGAGGGGATCGGAATCCATTTCGGCGGCATCCGCGCCGTCGAGGGCGTGAGCTTCGAGGTGCAAGCCGGCGAGGTGTTCTCCATCATCGGGCCCAACGGCGCCGGGAAAACCACGATCTTCAACCTGATCAGCCGCATCTACGACCCGTCCACCGGCCGGCTGGTGTTCGACGGACAGGACATCACGCGCCTGCCGCCGCACCGCATCGCCTCGCTCGGCATCGCGCGCACGTTCCAGAACATCGAGCTGTTCGCCAATGCCTCCCTGCTGCAGAACCTGCTGATCGGCCGGCACACGCATTCGACCGCCGGCATCCTGCCGCAGCTCGCCTTCCTGCCTTCGGTGCGGCGGGCGGAGATCGAGCACCGCAGGCGGGCCGAGGAGGTGATCGCCTTCCTCGGATTGCAACGCTATCGCGACGCGCTGATCGCCAACCTTCCCTACGGCGTGCGCAAGGTGGTGGAGCTCGGCCGCGCACTGTGCACCGAGCCGCGGCTGCTGCTGCTCGACGAGCCGTCCTCCGGCCTCAATGTCGAGGAGACCGAGGAAATGGCGTTCTGGATCGAGGACATCAAGAAAGACCTCGGCGTCACCATCATCATGGTCGAGCACGACATGAAGCTGGTCAGCGCGGTGTCCGACCGGGTCCTGGCGCTCAACTACGGGCGCATCCTGGCGATGGGAACCTCCGCCGAGGTGCAGGGCGATCCGGAGGTGATCCGGGCCTATATCGGGGGCGAGGCATGACCGAGCCCCTGCTGCGCGTGTCGAATATCGAGACGTTCTACGGGCCGATCCAGGCCCTGCGCGGGGTTTCGCTTGCCGTGCCGGAAGGCGGGATCGTCACCGTGCTGGGGGCGAACGGGGCGGGCAAGACCACCATCCTGCGCACCATCTCGGGCGTGCTCGATCCGGCGCGGGGCGAGGTCGTGTTCGGCGGACGCAGCATCGCGGGCCAGTCGCCCGACCGGGTCATGCGCCTCGGCATCTGCCACGCGCCGGAGGGGCGCGAGATCTTCCCGTTCCTCAGCGTGGCCGAGAACCTGATGATGGGCAGCTTCACGCGCCGCGACCGCGACGGGATCGCCCGCGACCTGGACATGTGCTTCGACTATTTCCCCCGCCTGAAGGAGCGGGCGGAGCAGCGCGCCGGGCAGCTTTCGGGCGGCGAGCAGCAGATGCTCGCCATCAGCCGGGCGCTGATGGGCCGGCCGAAGCTGCTGCTGCTCGACGAGCCGTCGCTCGGCCTGTCGCCGATCCTGGTGACGCAGATTTTCGAGATCATCCGGCGCATCAACCGCGAGCGCGGGGTGGCGATCCTGGTGGTGGAACAGAACGCGCATATCGCGCTGAAGACCGCCGAGTACGGCCATGTGCTGGAGGTGGGGCGGATTGTGATGGAGGACAGCTGCGCCGCCCTGATGGAGCGCGAGGACATCAAGGAGTTCTACCTGGGCCAGAAGGACTCCGGCGTGCGCGGACAGCGCCGCTGGAAGAAGAAGAAGCTGTGGCGATGAGCGGGCCGACCACCATTCCCGGGCTGCTGCTGGCGCGGGCGGCATCGTCGGAGGTCATCCTGCGCCGGAAGGATCGCGGCATCTGGCAGTCCGTGACCTGGCGTGCGCTGGCCGACCGCGCGGGCGCGATCGGCGGCGGGCTGCTGGCGGTGGGGTTCGGCCCGGGCGCGGTGGGCGCCGTGCTGGCCGATATCTCGGCGGACTGGGTTGCGATCGACCTTGCCATTCAGGGCGCGGGCGGGGCGTCGCTGGCGCTGGACCCGTCGGGCGGGGCAGCGTCGACGGCGGCGCAGCTGGCGGCGTCCGGGTGCCGGGTGCTGTTCGTGGAGAACGAGGAGCAGCTGGACAAGGTGCTGGGCGTGCGGGCGCACTGCCCGGCGCTGGCGCTGGTCGTGATCATGGACATGAAGGGGCTGCGCGACTTCGCCGATCCCGGCTGCATGGCGCTGGAGGCGTTCCTGGCCGATGGCCGCACCTGGCTGGCACGGGCAGCCGAGGTCGGGCCCGATTCGGTGGGCGTGCTGGCAGCCAGTATGGGCGAGGGGCGGCTGGTGCCGTTGCGGCAGTCCGCGCTGATGGTTCAGGCCAGGGGAATCGCGGAGCTGGTGGGGCTGCGACCGGGCGACGACCGCCTGGCCTTCCAGCCACCGAGCCTTGTCGCGGAGCGGGTGTTCGGGCTGTACGCCGCGCTGCATGCCGGCACCATCACCAATATCGTCGAGAGCAGCGAGACGGTGCCGGAGAACCTGGCCGAGCTGCGGCCGACGGTGATGTTCGCGATTCCGCGCGTGTGGGAGAAGCTCCATGCGGCGGTGGCGGTGGGGACGGCGGGGGCAACCTGGCTGCAGCGCGCCCTGTATCGCTGGGCGATCGCGGGCGGAGGCGGAAAGCTGGGCGACTTGCTGGTGCTGCGGCCGCTGCGCCGTGCGATCGGGCTCGACCGGCTGCGGCTCGCCTTCAGCGGGGCGGCGCCGGTCTCACCCGAGCTGGTGCGATGGTACCGGGCCCTCGGGATCGAGCTGCGCGATGTCTATGGCGTGGCCGAATGCGGCGGGGTGGCGGCGATATCGCCCGGCGGCGTGGTGCCATGGGGCGAGGTGAGCCTGGACGAGGCGGGCGAGGTGCGGGTGCGCGGGCCGCATGCCAGTGCGGAGGGATGGATCGCGACCGGCGATCTCGGGCGGGTCGAGGAAGGCGGGCTGGCGCTGACCGGACGCGTCGGCGAGGCGCTGGAGGTGGACGGCCAGGCGGTGATGCCGGCGGCGTTCGAGAACGCGGTGAAGCTGTCGCCCTACATTGCCGACGCGGTGCTGGTGGGCGGTCCAGGCGGGCTTGGCTGCCTGGTGATGCTGGAATTCGACGCTGTGGAAGCCTGGGCGCAGGCGCAGAACCTGGTGGCGGGCTCGGCCGCGGCGCTGGCACGGGCGGAGCCGGTGCGGGCACTGGTGGCGGCGGAGATCGCGGCCCGGGCACCCGGGCTCAGGCTGGCCGGCTTCCGCATCCTGGAGCGGCGGATCGCGCCGGAGGACCCGGAGGTGACGGCGACGATGCGGCTGCGGCGCGCCTACGTGCTGCGCGAGTACGCCGGCCTGATCGAGGAGATGTACCGCCCCGCCTGAACGCCGACAGGGGAGCGGACGGCACATATCGGCGAGGAGGAGGAAGCGATGCGTCGATTGCTGCTTGCGACCGCCCTGGCGCTCTTTGCCGCGCCGGCGATGGCCGCCGGTCCGGTGCGCGGGGTGACCGATACCGAGATCGTCATCGGCACCTACACCGACCTTTCCGGCGTGGCCGTGGCGTGGGGGGTCAACAACTCCAACGCCTACCGGATGGCGTTCGATGAGATCAACGCCAAGGGCGGCATCCACGGGCGGAAGATCCGCTACATCGTGGAGGACAACCAGTACCAGGTGCCGCGCTCGATCCAGGCGGCGAACAAGCTGATCAACCGCGACAACATATTCCTGATGGTGGCCGCCGGCGGCACGCCGATGAACAACGCGGTGATGCCGGACCAGCTGGCCAAGGGGGTGCCGAACATCTTCCCGCTGACCTCGGCGCGGTCGATGTACGAGCCGTTCCACCGGCTGAAGTTCGGGCTGCTGTCGTCCTACTACGACCAGATGCGCTCGCTGGTGAAATACCTGGTGGAGAAGAAGGGCAAGAAGGCGATCTGCGCGATGTCGCAGGACACCGATTTCGGCCGCGACGTGATGGCGGGCGCCTATGACGAGCTGAAGGCGCTCAACGTGAAGCTGGCGGCGGAGACCCTGCACAAGCCGACCGACACCGATTTCAGCGCCCACGCCGCCAAGCTGAAGGATGCCAAGTGCGACGCGATCCTGCTGGGCACGATCGTGCGCGACACCACGCTGGCGATGTCGGCGGTGCGCAAGATGGGCTGGGACGTGGAGATCTACGGCCAGGTGGCGGCCTATGACACCGCGGTGGCCGAGGTGCCCGGTGGGGTGACCGAGGGGTTCTACACCATGACCTCGTTCATCCTGGTCAGCGGCGACGACCCGCGGCCGGCGGTGCGGGAGTGGGTCGCGGCGTACAAGAAGCTTTACGGCAAGGAGCCGAACCCGGCGGCGCAGGTGGGGTATACCGGCGCGCAGGTGCTGATCCAGGCGTTGCAGAATGCCGGGCGGGACCTGAACCTGGACACGTTCATCGCGGGGATCGAGAAGATCAAGAACTACCGCGACATTTTCGGGACGGCGCCGGTCAGCTTCGGGCCGGACCGGCACTGGGGATCGAACGAGAGCTTCCTGGCGCAGGTGAAGGGCGGCAAGTGGATCCAGGCGCTGCCGGAACCCTTGGGCTATTGAACCAACCCGGCGCGGGGCAGCCGCCCCGCGCCGTTTTCCGGGAGGGCAAGACGGTGCTCTCTTCGCGGTGCGCGATCCAGTCGCACCGCGCGCCAGGGCCTCGGCAGCCACATGCGCCAAGGCGCCCGCGCTGCGACCGTGCCTGACCGGCAGGCAAGGTGGCGCGGTTCAGGATCGCCTTGGCGCCGAAGCTGCGTGCGGGCATGGAGCGCTGGTTCGTGCCGGATATCGCGCCGCACCGCCGGTGCCAGCAGTTTTTATCCCCCGACGGCGGGAATGCCGCAACTCCAACAACTTAGTCCCCCAAGACTGGCACGTAACATTTTGTTTATACTTAAATTGTGGAATATCAGAGGCTTGTGGGCCGGTCTCTGAAACGACTTCGCGCCTCTGGCGCCGGCCGAAGCTAGGACCCGCGCGGCCTTGCCAGGGCGATCCCCAGAGTTATCCACAGGGTTGTCAGAACGCCAGCAGCGCCACCGCGGCGCCCCCAAGGGCGGTGAAGGTGAGCACCATGCCGGCGCCACGGAACCTGATGTCCTCTTCTGCGCGGGACATGCCCCAGGCGTGCAGCAGCCGGCCGAGCAGCAGCGCCGCGGCGAGGCCGTGCAGCAACCAGGCGGGCGCGCTGCGCAGCTCCGCCATGGCGAGCAGCAGCAGGACCAGCGGCACATATTCGGCAAAGTTGGCGTGGACGCGGGCGGCGCGTTCCAGTTCCGGCACACCGCCGGTGCCGAGGGCGACGCTGCTGCGGGTGCGGCTGCGAATGACCCGCGCCGAAAGCAGCAGGAAGAGAAGGGCGAGAACGGCCATGCGCCGAGCCTAGCATGGCGTCGCGGCCCGCGCTGCTGGATTTCTCGGCCCGGATCGGCCAAACCCTCGCCACGCCCCTGCCGCAAGGACCCGCATGTCCCGCCCCGTCGATGCCGTCATTGCCGCCGCCGCCGGTTTTCTCGGCGAACGGATCACGACCAGCAGCGGATTGCGCGACCACCACAGCCACGGCCAGGACACCCAGCCGCCGGTGATGCCGGACGCGGTGGCCTTCGTCGAAACGTCGGAGGAAGCGGCCCGGGTGCTGGCGCTGTGCAACGCGCACGGCGTGCCGGTGGTGCCCTATGGCACCGGGACCTCGCTGGAGGGACATGTCACGCCGGTCCGGGGCGGCATCAGCCTGGATCTGTCGCGGATGACGGCGGTGCTGGAGGTGAACCAGGCGGACATGGATTGCCGGGTGCAGCCCGGGCTGACCCATCGCAGCCTGAACGCGCATCTGCGCGACCAGGGGCTGTTCTTCCCGGTCGATCCGGGGGCGGACGCCTCGCTGGGCGGCATGTGCGCCACGCGGGCCAGCGGCACCAACGCCGTGCGCTACGGCACGATCCGCGAGAACGTGCTGGGGCTGACGGTGGCGCTGGCGGATGGGCGGGTGATCCGCACCGGCGGGCGGGTGCGCAAGTCGGCCACCGGCTACGACCTGACGCGGCTGTTCGTGGGATCGGAGGGCACGCTCGGGGTCATCACCGAAATCCAGCTGCGGCTGCACGGCATCCCCGAGGCGGCGAGTGCCGCGGTGTGCCAGTTCGCCGATCTCGGCGCGGCGGTGGAGACGGTGATCGCGGTGATGCAGGCGGGCATCCCGGTGGCGCGGATCGAGCTGCTGGACGACGTGCAGATGGGCGCCTGTATCGCCTACTCGAAGCTGGAGGGCTACGCCGCGGCGCCGACCCTGTTCTTCGAGTTCCACGGCACCGCCGCCGGCGTGAAGGAGCAGGCCGAGCAGGCCGAGGAGATCGCGGCAGGCTTCGGCGCGACCGGCTTCCAGTGGGCGACCGATGCCGACGCGCGCAACCGGCTCTGGCGGGCGCGGCACGACGCATACTGGGCGTGCCTGGCGCTGAAGCCGGGGCACCAGGGGATCGCCACCGATGCGATCGTGCCGATCTCCCGCCTCGCCGAGGCGGTGCTGGGCGCCCAGGAGGACATCCGCGCCTCGGGCCTGATGGCGCCGATCGTGGGCCATGTGGGGGACGGGAACTTCCACACCGTGATCCTGGTGCCGCCGGAGCCGGACGGGCTGGCGCGGGCGTGGGAGCTCGATCGCAAGATCGTGGCCAGGGCGCTCGCGCTGGGCGGGTCGTGCAGCGGCGAGCACGGGGTCGGGATCGGCAAGCGCGAGTTCCTGGAGATCGAGCACGGGCCGGAGACGCTCGCGGTGATGCGCTCGATCAAGGCCACGCTGGACCCGAAGGGCATCCTGAACCCGGGCAAGCTGTTCCTGAACTGACGCAGGCCCGGCAAGCCGCGCCCCCGACGCCATCGCGGGCAGCGGAGATGGCGGACGGGATGTCCGCCAAAATGTCGTCCGTATCGACGGGACATCGGCGCTGCTGACGACGGCGGGCATAACGAGAACGTATGGCGCCATGCCACGGGGTCAGTTGCGGCAGGAAGGTGGCGAGCTAGTGTCCCGCAGAATTTGAAACGGGCATCGCCATGCACGACCTGACGCGCTGCGTTCATCATCCCGCGGTATCGCATGAAGGCTTTGCGAGCCTAGCGGTGCCGACCTATCGGGCGTCCACCATTACCTATCCAGATGCCGCGACGTTCGCAGCCCGAAGCGGTCGTGGGTTCGACGGCTATACCTATGGGCTGCACGGAACGCCCACGACGCGCACCTTGGAAGCCCAACTCACCAGCCTTCATGGCGGCGTACGCACCGTGCTTGTGCCCTCCGGCCAGGCGGCGGTGACCCTGCCGATGCTGACATTCCTGATGCCGGGCGATCGAGTACTGATCCCCGACACGGTGTACCCGCCCGTTCGGAGCTTCTGCAGCGACTATCTGGTGCCGCGCGGCATCGAATACGGCGTCTACGATCCGCTGATCGGCGCCGGCATCGGCGCACTGATCGATGCCCGGACCAAGCTGGTCTGGGTGGAATCCCCCGGCTCCGGCACGATGGAGGTGCAGGACATCCCTGCCATCGCCCGCGCGGCAAAGGCGAAGGGCGCGCTGGTCGGCTGCGACAACACCTGGTGCTCGCCGCTGCTGTTCAAGCCGCTCGACCATGGCGCGGATTTCGCCGCCGAGGCGCTGACCAAGTATGTGGGCGGCCATTCCGACCTGCTGATGGGCTCGGTCACCGTCAAGGACATCGCGCTGCGCCAGCGCATGAAGGAGACGCTGCGCGCGCTCGGCATCGGGGTCTCGCCCGACGAGGCGGCGCTGGCGCTGCGCGGCATCGAGACGATGGGGCTGCGCCTGGCCCATGTCGGCCGCGTCTCGGAGGCGTGCGCCCGCCGGCGGGACGGCCACCGGGCGGTGGACGGGGTGCTGCATCCTGCCTGCCCGCCTGCCCCGGGCACGCGGTCTGGGCGCGGGACATCGGCCGCTCCAGCGGCGTGTTCAGCCTGGTGCTGAAGCCCGGCACGGAGGCGGGGCTGGACGCGGCGCTGACCGCGCTGAAGGTGTTCGCGATCGGCGCCTCCTGGGGGGGCACGCGCAGCCTGGTGGCGACGATGGCGGTGGCGGGCGACCGGAGCGTGCGCCCCTGGACCCATCCGGGCACGGTGCTGCGGGTCAGCATCGGCCTGGAGCATGAGGACGAACTGTGGGGCGACCTCGCCGCCCTGCTGGACTCCCTGCCGGCGGGTTCCGGCTGAGCCGGCAGGCCCCGGGGCTATGCCACCGATCCCTCCACCCTGTGGCCAAGGGGGCTCAATGATGGTGCCTCGGCGCGGAGTGTGCCGGGCGGAACGGATTGCGGGCGCGGATGAAGTCGATCACCGCCCAGCGCTCGGCCTCGGTGAGCCGGTCGGCGAAGCCGGGCATGGCGACGGCGCCGTCCAGCGTGGGAATGCCGGCCGACAGCCACCAGAACAGCTCGCCGTCGCTGTGGTACCATAGATGCTCGGCCGTCAGGTCCGCCGGCGGGATGGGCAGGCCCCGGGCCGCCGCGCCGTCGCCCCGGCCCTCGGCGCCGTGGCAGGAGACGCAATGTTCGGCATAGATCACGCCGCCGCGGGCTATGGAGCCGGGCGTCGGGTCCTCCGGCGCGCGCCAGTAGCTGGTCGGGTAGGCGGGCACCAGCAGCAGGCCGAGCGAGGGAATTCCCAGCCAGAGCGCCACCGGCACGCCAAGCCAGGCCGACTTCCAGCGCAGCCCGGCGACGGCCAGTGCCAGCGCCGCCGCGCACCATCCGGCGGCGCCCAGCACCTCCATCCGCAGATCGGGATCGTCCAGCACCGCCCCGTCGGGCCGCCAGGCGAAGGGCCACCAGGGCTGGTCATGCATGCCGGGCGGAAACGCGTCCAGCAGCACCGCGGCACCCACCGCCAGCAGCCCGATCCCGGTCTCGGCGACGATGCCGATCGCCAGCCGGCGCGCGCTGGCGGGCAGCGCCGGGGTCAGCCGGAAGCGGTGCCAGGCGGCGAAGCCGAGCAGCAGCGCGAACAGCGCCGCCTTCGCCCCGAGCACGGCGCCATAGGGCGTGCCCACCAGCCCCGGCAGTCCGCCGCCCAGGATGAACCCCTGGTAGAGCGCGCTCGCCGCCAGCAGCACGACGGCCGCGGTGGCAACGCGCGAGAAGCGTGGCACCACCGCATGGTCGCCCGCCGCGACCGCGCAGGCCAGCGCCGGCAGGCTGCCGAGCCAGGCCCCGGCGGCCAGCAGATGCAGCGCATGGCTCGCCACCAGCCCCGGCGCGTCGCCCATCGCCACGCCATGGCCGTGCCCGGCGCCGGCCGCGAGGGCCACGCCCGCCAGCAGGACGGCCGGCCAGCCGGTCGCGATGGCGGCGCCCGCCAGAAGCAGCCCCTGCGCCGCCAGCACCCGCCCGAACCAGGTCTCGGCCAGCACCTCCAGCGGGCCGGCCCCGAACGCGGCGGCCTGCGCGACGAGCCACCATGCGAGCCCGGCAAATGCCGCCAGCAGGGCGACGAGGTGCAACCGGCGCGGCACCGCGCCGATGCCGGCGCGGAACAGCAGCGTGCCGAACGCCACCATCGTGCCGGCATCGGCCAGCAGCCGGGCCAGGGTCTCGCCTTCGCGGGCCAGGATCATCGGGCGGGGGCGCTCACTTCGGCGCCGGCTCCATGGCCGCCACGCGCATGAAGCTGGCGGAGAGCGCCAGCCGGGCCGGTTTCACTTGGCGCCC
>JBGAIK010000101.1:0-16022 GCA_044225615.1 Acetobacteraceae bacterium
GCCTCCGCCCTGCTCCAGAACAACGCGACCGAGGAGAATCTGGCCACGATGCGGGCCGAGCTCGGCCTCGACCGGCCGGCGCCGGTGCGCTACGCGGAGTGGTTCTCGCGCGCCCTGCAAGGCGATCTCGGCCGCTCGCTGGCCACCGAGCGGCCGGTGGCGGAGGACCTCGCACCACGGCTGCGCAACACGATCTTCCTGGCCAGCTACGCCGCGATCATCGCCGTGCCGCTGTCCATCGCCTTCGGGCTGATGGCCGCCATCTGGCAGGGCGGGCTGTTCGACCGGGCGGTGAACACGATCAGCCTGATGACCGTATCGGTGCCCGAATACCTGATCGGCTACCTGCTGGTGAAGTACCTCTCGGTCCGGCTCGGCTGGCTGCCGACGCTGGCCAACGTGACGCCGGATACCCCCACCGGCGAGCGCTTCTTCCTCACCATCCTGCCCATGGCGACGCTGGTGCTGGTCTGCGTTGCCCATATGATGCGCATGACGCGCGCCTCGGTGCTCGCCATCATGGCCAGCCCCTATATCGAGATGGCCTTCCTCAAGGGCATCCCGAAATGGCAGGTGGTGGTGCGCCACGCCTTTCCCAACGCGCTCGCCCCGGTCATCAACGTCGTCGCCCTCACGCTCGCCTACCTGATCGTCGGCGTCGTCGTGGTGGAGGCGGTGTTCGTCTATCCCGGCCTCGGACAGCTGATGGTCGATGCCGTCTCCAAGCACGACGTGCCGGTGGTGCAGGGCTGCGGCCTGCTCTTCGCCGCCGCCTTCATCCTGCTCAACATGCTGGCCGATATCGGCGCCATCCTGGCCAACCCGCGGCTGAGGCATCCGCGCTGATGCCGCGCGTCTTCGGCCACCGGCTGACCATTCCCGCCCTGATCGGCCTGGTCATCATCGCCGTGAACCTCGTGGCGGCACTCGGCGCCCCCTGGCTCGCCCCCTACGACCAGGCCGACATCGTCGGCGACGCCTGGGACGACCCGAGCGCCGCCCACCCGCTCGGCCTCGACAATCTCGGCCGCGACCTGCTCACCCGGCTGCTGTTCGGCGCCCGCATGTCGATCGGACTGTCGCTGACGATCACCGCCTTCTCGTTCACCATCGGCATCGTCGCCGGCTTCACCGCCGCCGTGCTCAAGGGCTGGGCCGACATCCTGCTGTCGCGCGGCGTGGACCTGATGCTGTCGATGCCGACGCTGATCTTCGCCTTCGTCGTGCTCTCGGTGCTCGGCACCTCGCTGCCGGTGCTGGTGATCACGCTCGCCTGCCTCGACGCCACCCGCGTCTTCCGGCTCAGCCGGGCGCTGGCCCTCGGCATCGCCGCACTCGACTACGTCGAGGTCGCCCGCCTGCGCGGGGAGCGGCTCCCCTGGATCATCGGCCGCGAGATCCTGCCCGCCGCCGCGGCCCCGCTGATCGCCGAGTTCGGCCTGCGCTTCAGCTTCGCCTTCCTGTTCGTCGCCGCGCTCAGCTTCCTCGGCCTCGGCGTGCAGCCGCCCGATGCCGACTGGGGCAGCATGGTCCGCGACTACCGCGACATGATCAACCTCGACGTCGCCGCCCCGCTCTGGCCCGCCGGCGCCATCGCCGTGCTCACCATCGGGGTGAACTTCGTCGTCGACTGGCTGCTCGCCATCCAGTCCCGCAGCCACGGCGACGCCGCGTGACCGAGCCCGTCCTCGAGGTCGCCAACCTGCGCATCCAGGCCGGCGACGCCGTGCTGGTGGACGATGCGAGCTTCGTCCTGCATCGCGGCGAGGTGCTCGGCCTGATCGGCGAATCGGGCGCCGGCAAGTCCACCATCGGGCTCGCCATGCTCGGCTACACCCGCCCCGGCTGCGCCGTCACCGGCGGCCGCATCGCCTTCCGCGGCACCGACATCCTGTCCCTCTCCGCCGACCAGCGCCGCGCCCTGCGCGGCCCCGGCATCGCCTATATCGCGCAATCCGCCGCCGCCTCCTTCAACCCGGCGATGACCCTGATGGAGCAGGTCTGCGAGATTCCGGTCCGCCACGGGCTGATGGACCGCGCCCAGGCGCGCGCGGCCGCGACCGCCCTGTTCCGCGAGCTGGAACTGCCGGACCCGGAGAATTTCGGCGCCCGCTACCCGCACCAGGTCTCCGGCGGCCAGCTTCAGCGCGCCATGGCGGCGATGGCCATGGCGGCGCGCCCCGACGCGATCGTCTTCGACGAGCCCACCACCGCGCTCGACGTCACCACCCAGGTCGAGGTGCTGGCCGCCTTCCGCAAGCTGATCCGCGAGCACGGCACGGCGGCCATCTACATCACCCACGACCTCGCCGTGGTGGCCCAGATCGCCGATGCCATCATGGTGCTGCGCCACGGCGTCACCGTCGAGCACGGTCCCGCCGCCGACATCCTCGAACGCCCGCAGCACGAGTACACGCGCCGCCTGGTGGCCGAGCGCGCCGAGGGCTTCGCGCATCCCGCCGCCGCCGAGCCGCCGCTGCTGGCGCTCGCCGACGTGCGCGCCAGCTACGCCTCCCTGCTGCGCGTCATCGACGGCGTCAGCCTCGACGTCGCCCGCGGCGACACGGTCGCCGTGGTCGGCGAATCGGGCTCCGGCAAGTCCACGCTCGCCCGCGTCATCACCGGCCTGCTGCCGCGCGAGGCCGGCAGCATCACCTTCGCCGGCGAGACCCTTTCGCCCGCTTTGGCCGGCCGCTCGCGCGACCAGCTGCGCCGCATCCAGATGATCTACCAGATGCCCGACGTGGCGCTGAACCCGCACCAGACCCTGCGCGACATCATCGGCCGCCCGGTCGCCTTCTATTTCGGGCGCCCCCGCCGCGAGGTCGAGGCCCGGGTGATCGCGCTGCTGCGCATGATGGAGCTGCCCGAATCCTTCATCGACCGCCGCCCGGGCGAGCTGTCCGGCGGCCAGAAGCAGCGCGTCTGCATCGCCCGGGCGCTCGCCGCCGAGCCCGACCTGGTGATCTGCGACGAGGTCACCTCGGCGCTCGACCAGCTCGTGGGCGAGGAGATCCTCGCCCTGCTCAAGCTCCAGGCGGAGCTCGGCATCGCCTACCTGTTCATCATCCACGACCTGGGCCTCGTGCACCGCATCGCCAACAAGGTCGCGGTGATGCTCAAGGGACGGCTGGTGGCGAACGGCCCCACCCAGCAGGTCTTCGCCCCGCCCTTCCACCCCTACACGGAGCTGCTGCTGTCACGCCAGTGCCGGAAATGCGCCGCGACTGGCTTGACGCGCGGCGTGCGCGCGCGCCGAGCTGGTGTCCTGTCCCCGAAGTTCGCCATCCTTCATGGCGGACGTAGAGTGAACAAGACACTGAAAACAAACTGAGCCTGCTCTGAGTAGCACTGCAGCAGATATTGATATATCCTTGCTCCATGGAGTATGTCGGCGGATCAAGACTCGGAGGCGCGGTCGGCAGGAGCCCGGAAGTTGCGGCCGGGCAATTCTCGTCCGATTACTCAGACGAGGGCTCTAGTGTCCGATTCCGGCCGCTACTCGTATGCCCGGCAGACACCGGAATCAGGACGCACTAGCCGCTCAACGGACGCGGTCCGCCGCGCTATTTCTCCGAGCGGCACCTGCTGGCGCGACGCTGGGCGCCACGCCGCTGCCGAAAATGCCGCCCGCCGCGCTGCGGCGTCTCCGAGAAGTTGGACCCGGCCGAATAGCCCGCGCCTGCCGCGGGTTGGACACCGTGGTGGTCAACGACGAATTCCGGCTCGCCCGGCACGGGCACCTTGGTGGTGCGGGGCGCGACGATGCTGTGGTTCGGCACCGGCGCCGGGGCGAAGCCGGGCGCGCGGGCCGGCGCCTGCGGCATGGTGCCGATCAGCGGCATCGGCCCGTTGATCACCGTGTAGCCGCCGGCCAGCGCGGAGGCCGGCGCGGCGGCGAGCCCGGCAAGGATCAGCAGACCGGAAACGGGCGGAATGCGCATCATGAGCGAAACCCTAACGCAGGCCGGCGGGGCTTGTCACCGGCAGAATCGCGGCGCGGCGATTCGTGATCGCCCCGCCGCCCGCTGCGATATGGGCATCGCCGGCCCGGCCTGCCATGGCCCCGCGCCCTGCGCCTTGCCTTCCCGATGCCGATCCGACACAACGTCGCGGCCAGGGCATGAACCGGAGGGCGGCCGATGCTGATGCTGGACGGCGAGGCGCTCGATGCGCTGCCCCGGGCCCTGCCCGCGGGCACCGCCTGGATCGACCTGCTCGACGCGACGACGGACGAGATCGCCTGGGTCGAAGCGCAGACCGGCCTGCATGTCCCCACCCAGGAGGAGCTGGACGAGATCGAAAGCTCCAGCCGCCTGCGCACCCAGGGCGGCGCGCTCTACGTCACCAGCCCGGTGGTCTACCGCGCCGCATCCGGCACCCCGGTCGCGACCAGCCTCGGCTTCGCGCTCGACCGCCACCACCTGATCACGATCCGTCACGCCCGCCTCACCGCCTTCACCACCTTCGCCGCCGAATGGGCGGCGCGCGACGCGCCGCATCCCGGCACCAGCGGCGCCGCCTTCGTCGGCCTGATCGACGCGCTGGTGGACCGCATGGCCGACGTGCTCGAAAATGTCGGCACCGAGCTCGACGCCGCCTCCCAGCGGGTCTTCCGCGCCGGGAAGTCCGGCCCCCCGGCGCGCGAGGACGCCGACCCCTGCGCGAAACCCTCCGCCGGATCGGCCGCTGCGGCGACCTCGCCTCCAAGATCCGCGACAGCCTGCTCGGCGTCGGCCGCATCGTGCCCTACGTGCAGGGCCAGTGCACCGCCTGGATGCCGGTCGACCAGCGCGCCCGGCTCGAGATCCAGCGCGCCGACATCGCCTCGCTCAACGACTACGACCCACCTGGTCAACAAGGTCCAGCTCCTGCTCGATGCCACGCTGGGCCTGATCAACATCGAGCAGAGCAACATCATCAAGGTGCTGACGATCGTCTCGGTGGTCGGCGTGCCGCCCACGCTCGTGGCCAGCATGCTTGCGGCATGAACTTCAGGAACATGCCGGAGCTGGACTGGGCCTGGGGCTATCCGTGGGGCCTGTCGCTGATCCTGCTCAGCGCCATCGGCCCCCTCGTCTGGTTCAAGCTGCGCGGCTGGCTGTAGCCGGCGCGCGCGCCTCAGGTCGCCGCGCCGGCGTCAGCCAGGCGCGGACCATGGCGGCGAGGCTGGCGCGGCGGAACGGCTTCAGCAGCAGGTTGGTCTGCGGGTCGAGCGCGATTTCTGCAGGTCGATGTTCTCGACATAGCCGGACATAGAGCACCGGCAGGGCGGGCATGCGGCGCAGCGCCTGCTCGGCCACCGCCAGGCCGTCCATGCCGTTCGGCAGCGGGATGTCGGTCAGCAGCAGGTCGAGCTTCAGCCCCTTGTCCAGCAGCGCCAGCGCCTCCGGCCCGTCCTCGCGGTGACCACCTCGTAGCCCAGGCTCGTCAGCACCGACTGGGCGTGGCTGCGCACCATGTCCGGAGTCCTCGACGATCAGGATCTTCTCCGCCTTGCCGCCCGCCATCGGCGCCGGGCCGGCCGGCCGCGCCGCGGGCTGGGTGGCGGCCGGCGCCTCGCCGCCGCGCCCTCGCCCAGCGCGGGCAGGTAGATCCGCACCGTGGTCGCGGCCGTCGTCGCTGACGATGCGCGCATGCCCGCCCGACTGGGTGGCGAAGCCGTAGACCATCGACAGCCCCAGGCCGGTGCCGCGCCCGGCCGGCTTGGTGGTGAAGAACGGCTCGAACACCTTGGCGATGATCTCGCGCGGGATGCCGGTGCCGTTGTCGGTGACCGAGATCACCACGTAGTTGCCGGGGCGCAGCTCGCCGAACTGGTCCACGTCCGGCTTGCGGTTGGCCAGGTTCGCCGCCTCGATCACCAGCCGCCCGCCGCGCCCGGGCGGGATCGCGTCGCGCGCGTTCAGCGCCAGGTTCAGGATCGCGCTCTCCAGCTGGGTCTTGTCCACCCGCGCGTGCCACAGCGAGGGCGCGGCGCGGATGTCGAGCTGGACCGCGGCGCCGAGCGCGCTGCGCAGGAACCCGTCGAGCCCCACGATCAGCCGCCCGACATCCACTTCCTGCGGCGACAGCGGCTGGCGGCGGGCGAAGGCGAGCAGCTGGTGGGTCAGCTCGGCGGCGTTCTGGGCGGCGCGCTTGATCTGGTTGTGCATCTCCCGCACCTCGCCGGTCGCGGGCAGGTCGGCGTCGAGCATCTCCGAGTTACCGAGGATGACGGTCAGCAGATTGTTGAAATCGTGCGCGATGCCGCCGGTCAGCCGGCCAATCGCTTCCATCATCGCGGCCTGGCGCAGCTTGTCGTCGATCGCCACCTGGCGCCCGATATCCTGCAGGTAGACCACGATCCCGTCCGGCCGGGGATGGGCATGCACCATCAGCCAGGCCTCGGTGCGCAGCCATTTCAGCTCGAACTCGGCCTTGTGGCGGTCCTGCGCCACGCGGCGGCACTCGGTCTCGAAGGCGCTGCCTTCCAGCTCGGGGAACACGTCCCAGATCACCCGGCCGCGGATGTCCTCGGCATATTCGCCGAACAGCCGGTCGGCATTGCGGTTGGTGGCCACGAAGCGCCAGTCGCGATCGAGCGTGAAGGTCGCGATCGGCATCTCGATCAGGATGTGCTCGGCGTTGCCGCGGTGGAACTCGGCCGCGCGCGCAGCTCCTCGTTGACCAGGGCGCTCGCCGTCATGCGCTCGGCCTGGGCCAGCTGCAGCGCGCCGATGCGGCCCAGCACCGTGAGGAAGGTGAGGTCGGCGGGGGTGAACGGCGCGCCGTCGCGGCGGCGCAGCGCCCGGCCGCCGATCAGCACCTGGTCGGTGCGCGGCATGGCCAGTTCGGGCAGGCCGCTGGCCGGCGGCGGCGTGCCCGGCTCGGCCGGCGCCACCTCGCAATCGACATGGGCGCAGGCCTCCTCCGCCAGCCGCTGCGACAGGGTGGCCGCGTCGGCATTGGCGCCCAGCCCGTGGGCCAGCGCCGCGACGCGCTCCAGCCGCCGGCGCTCCCGCGCCTCGCAGGTCTTCACCGCCGAGACGGCGAGGCCGACGAACATCACCACGACGAAGGCGGAGCTGCCGATCAGCTCGGCGCGGGCGAGCCAGGCGGCATAGACGTCCTCGGGCGGGATCACCACGGCGACCATGGCGCCGAACGGCCCATCCACCCGGCGCGCCTCGGTCACCGCCCCGGTGGCCGCGTCGATGCCGCCGCCGCGCAGCGCCGCGTCCCAGTCCATCGGTCGCCGGTCGCGCGGCTCGGCGCTGGCCGGCTGGCCGGGGCTGATGCGCAGCAGCGGGCGGGCGGTATCGTCCAGCAGCCACACCGCGCCGCTGGCGCCCACGTTGAGGTCGGCATACTGGCCCTGCACGAGGTCGCCGGCGACCATGGCCAGCGTGGTCAGCACGGCATCGCCCACCCGCACCCCGCGCATGGCGCACAGCCCGGTCAGGGTGCCGCCCCCGGCCTGCTCGGCGGCGAAGCTGCGCAGCAGCAGCTGGTCGGCATCCGGCCGGTCCTCGCGCAGGCAGGCGGAGAGCACGGTTGCGCTGCGCAGCGCGGTGCTGGCGGAGCCGGCGACGACGGTGCCGGCCTGGTCCACCAGATAAAGGGCGAGCATGCGCGGCTCGGCGCGGCGGCGCTGGCTCACCGCCTGGTCCACCCGGGCGCGGGCGCCCTCGGCGAACGGGGCGGGGCGGGCCGCGTCCTCGACCGCGCGCAGCGCGCCGTCGAGGCGGAGCATCAGGTCGGCGGTGCGCTGGCGGGCGATGTCGGCCACGCCCTTGGCCACGACCACGGCCTGCTGCTGCGCCCGCACGCGGTCGAGCACGATGGCGCCGAAGGAAACCCCGGCCAGCACCAGGGTGATGACGACGGCGAACAGGCAGAGCGGGCAGGAGACGCCGGTGAACCATTGCAGCCGGCGGCGCAGGAAGGCGAGCGAACGGTCGATGGTCATTCCCCCGCTCCCCTTGCTGCGCGGTTGATCGGATGCGGCGCGCGCAGACGGCCAGGGAGCGGACCGTCCCCTGGCGCGTCAGCCGGCCGCGAACATGCGCTCCGCATGCGGGGCGGCGGCGGCGGCGGCGACCAGCGGCACCACCTCGGCCGGCACGTCGGCCAGGTCGCGCATGATGTAGCCGTGGCCGCGGACGGTGTCGATGAGGTTGCCGAAGCCCCAGTTGGCCAGCTTCTTGCGCAGATTGCAGATGAACACGTCGATGACGCGGGTCTCCGGACCGTCGAGGCCGCTGTAGAGATGGTCGAGGAAGTTCTGCTTCGGGATCACCCGCCCCTTGCGCAGGGCCATCAGCTCGAGGATCGCGTATTCCTTGCGGGTCACCGCGAGCGGCTGGTCGTCGATGCGCACCTCGCGGCTCGCCATGTCGATCTCCAGCGGGCCGACGCGCAGGATGGAGCGGGCGAAGCCGTTGCGCCGCCGCACCACCGCCTCGACGCGGGCGATGAACTCCTCGGTGTCGTAGGGCTTGGTCAGCAGGTCGTCGGCGCCGGCGCGCAGCGCCTGGGCGCGGGACTTGCCGGTGCTCTGGTCCATCAGCATCAGCACCGGGGCGGTGAAGCCCTGGGCGCGGAAGCGGCGCAGCGCGTCGGAGCCGTCGCCGTCGGCCAGCGAACGGTCCAGCACCACGATGTCGTATTCGTAGGTCTGCAGGAACATCAGCGCGTCACGTCCGGTCCGCACATGGTCGACGACGCCGCCGGTCGCGCTCAGCAGTCCCGTCGTCGTCTTCGCTTCGGCGCTGTGGCCCTGGGCAAGGAGGATACGCATGGCGCTGTGTCCTGGGTGTGATGTTCGTCGCAATCTTCATCGCACACCCGGTTCACAAATGCGTGTCAGGAACGGTCAAATTCCGTCGCCGCGTCTGACATACGACAACGTCCCCCCGAACAAGCACGAAAAGCGATTTTTTAGACGAATTGGCGCCATCCTCGTAGCAAGCCGCGACATTCTGCATCGTGCAGCCATACCATGCGTCAAAAAGGTAAACACACAATTAAGCGAAACCGGCGCTCGCATTTCCGCGAGCGGAGCGCGCGCGCAGTCATCGCGACCGTCCAGCCGCGCCGTCCGGCGGGCATTGGGCATACTTTGTCGCGGCCACTGTCGCCCCGTGGCCGCGCGGTTAACACGAATCCAACAATTCCCAACACAGCGCCCCCCCCTGTTGCCGCCTTCCTGCCGAGCGGGCAGGTTGCGGCCGCCGCGAGGGAGGAAAAACGATGCGTCCGCAGGCTGCCGCCATGAAGGCGTTGCTGGAAACCGCGCCGTTCGAGCGCATGCCCGGCTGCGGCGACGGCCTCTCCGCCCGGCTGATCGCCGAGGCCGGCTTCCGCCTCGGCTTCGCCTCCGGCTCCTCGATCTCCGCGCTGCGTCTGGCCATGCCCGACGTCGACCTGCTCACCTTCCCCGAAATGCGCGACGCGGTGGAAACCATCGTCGACGCCGCCCCCTCGGTCCTCTGGCTCGCCGACGGCGACACCGGCTACGGCAACGCATTCGCCGTCCAGCGCACCGTGCGCAGCTACGCGAAGCTCGGCGCCGCCGCCGTGCTGATCGAGGACAAGCAGTGGCCCCGCCCGCTCACCGCCGCGGGCGCCAAGCTGACCGTGGAACGCGACGAGGCCGTCCTGCGCATCCGCGCCGCCGCCCAGGCTGCCCGCGAGGAGGGCATCCTGCTGCTGGCCCGCACCGACAGCCGCCCCAGCCGCGGCTTCGCCGAGGCCGAGGCGCGCATCGCCGCCTTCGTGGCCGAGGGCGCCGACATCCTGTTCCTCGATTCCCCCGCCGACGAGGCCGAGATGCGCGCCGCCATCGCCGCCAGCGCCGGCCGGCCGCACATCTCCGTCACCGCCCCGGCCGGCACCCATTTCATGCCCGGCGACGACGTGCTGCGCGCCATCGGCATCCGCATCGCGGTCTACCCGCAGGAGCCGCTGGCTGGCGCGGTGGCCGGCATCCGCGCCGCGCTCGCCTCCATGCAGGGCGGCCCGCGGTCGATGGCCAGCCCCGCCGAGCTTGCCACCGCGATCCGCCGCGACGCCTACCTCGCCGCCGAGGCAAGGCTGGCCGGCAAGGCCTGAGCGGTGGATTTCGCGCTCGACGACGGCCAGCGCCTGCTGGTCGGCACCGTCCGCCGCTTCATCGCCGCCGAGCTGGCACCGCTGGAGGACGCGGTCGAGCGCGCCGGCTTCCTGCCGCCCGCGACCGCCGCCGGGCTGCTGGCGAAGTCCCGCGCCCTCGGCCTCTACGCCATGAACAGCCCCGCCGCCCAGGGCGGCGGCGGGCTCTCCGCACTGGACACCATGCTGGTGGAGGAGCAGTTCGGCCGCACCACCGACATCCTGGTCCGCCGCGCCTTCGGCAACGTCTACGAGGTGCTGCTGGCCGGCACGCCGGCCCAGCAGGCGCGCTGGCTGCACCCCTCGGTCACCGGCGCCCGCACCGGCTCCATCGCCATCACCGAGCCCGGCGCCGGCTCGGATGCCGCCGGCATCCGCACCCGCGCCGTGCGCGACGGCGCGGGCTGGGTGCTGAACGGCCAGAAGCACTTCATCAGCGACGCGCTGCATTCCGACTACTTCATCGTCTCCGCCGTCACCGACCCCGATGCCGGCGGCAAGGGCATCTCGCTGTTCCTGGTCGACCGCGACATGCCCGGCTTCGCCATCGGCCGCACCCAGGAGATGATGGGCCTGCGTCGAGCTGTTCTTCACCGGCCTGCGCCTCGGCCCGGAGCACCTCCTTGGCGCGGAAGGCCAGGGCCTGCGCCTCGCGCTCGAAACGCTCGGCCGCGTCCGCCTCGGCCAGGTCGGCGCCCGCGCGGTCGGCAAGGCCGCCCATCTGCTGGCGCTGATGCTCGCCCAGGCCCGGGACCGCGCCCAGTTCGGCCGCCCGATCGGCGAGTTCCAGCTGATCCAGCAGATGCTCGCCGACAGTGCCATGGAGGTGAACGCCGCCCGGCTGATGCTGCACCGGGCCGCCTGGGCGATCGACCGGGGGCAGGACGCGCGCGACTGGATCGCCATGGTCAAGGTCCAGGCCAGCGAGACGCTCGGCCGCGTCGCCGACCGCGCCGTGCAGCTGTTCGGCGGCATGGGCTTCGCGAAGGACCTGCCGGTCGAACGCCTCTACCGCGACGCCCGCGTCTACCGCATCTTCGACGGCACCTCGGAAATCCACCGCCTCGCCATCGCCCGTGCCGCGCTGCGCAACGGTGCCGCCCTGTTCGACCCGCTGGAGGGCGCATGACCCCGATCCTGCAATTCGGCACCAGCCGCTTCCTGCAGGCCCATGTCGATCTTTTCGTCGCCGAGGCCGGCGCCGGCCCGATCACCGTGGTGCAGACCACCGGCAGCCCGTCCAGCCGGGCCCGCATCGCCGGCTTCCGCGCGCTGCGTCCCTATCCGGTCCACCTGCGCGGCATTCTCGATCGCCAGCCGGTCGATCGCACCGTCCAGGTCGGCAGCGTCGTCGCCGCCTTCGACGCCGATGCCGACTGGCCCGAGGTCACCCGCCGCTTCGTCGCCGCGCGCTGGATCGTCTCCAACACCGGCGATCGCGGCTACGAGCCGGACCCGTCCGACCGTCCCGACGCCGCCCCGCCCCGCGGCTTTCCCGCCAAGCTCGCCGTGCTGCTGCTCGCCCGCTGGCGCCAGGGCGCCCCGCCGCCGACGCTGCTGCCCTGCGAGCTCGTCTCCGACAACGGTGCCACCCTGCATGCGGCCGTCCGCGCCGTCGCCCGGCACTGGCAGCTGCCGCCCGCCTTCCTCGACTGGCTCGGCACCTGCCTGTGGGTGAACGCCCTGGTGGACCGCATCGTCCCCACCGCGCTCGATCCGGTCGGCGCCATCGCCGAGCCCTACGCGCTCTGGGCCATCGAGCACCAGCCCGGCCTCGTGCCGCCCTGCACCCACCCCGACATCCGGGTCGTCCCGACCTGGCACTATGAGCGCCTCAAGCTGTTCATCCTGAACCTCGGCCACACCGCCCTGGCCGAGCGCTGGCTGGCCACCGGCCGCGACCCGGAGGAGACCGTGGTCGAGGCCCTCGCCGACCCGGCCACCCGCGGCTTCCTCGACGCGCTCTACGATGCCGAGGTGCTGCCGGTCTTCGCCGCCCTCGGCATGGGCGCGCAGGCCGCCGCCTACCGCGCCGGCGTGCTCGACCGCTTCGCCAACCGCATCTGCGCCACCGCTTCGCCGACATCGCGGTGAACCACAGGGCGAAGAAGCAGCGCCGCATCGGCGTTCCTCGACCTCGCCCGCCAGGCCGCGCCGGGCCACGCGGCCCCGTGCTCGCGGCCATGCTGGCGGCGTGAGGTGCGCCCCTCAGCCCCGCGCCGGCCCGGGCGGGGTGGGGGTGGCGAGGCGGCCCTGGAACAGGGTGAGTCCCTGGGCGCGGCCCCAGGCCATGGCGGCGGCGGAATCGGCGCCGCCGAGCACGATCCGGTCCGGATCGGGGCTGGGCGGCAGGGCGGCGAGGGCGGGGGCGTGGCGGAGCTGGATGAGAACCGTCCAGCCGGTCGGCCGGCAGCAGGGCGAGCTGGCTCGCGTCGATCTCGTGCAGCAGCAGGCGGTAGCCGCGCAGGCGCACGAAGTCGCGGGCGAAGCAGAAGCCGGGCAGGTCGGCCAGCACGTCGTCCGGGCGCAGGTTGACCGTCACCCGGCCGCGCAGCGCGCCGGGCAGGACCGCGTCAGGGCGCGGAACTCGGGGCCGAGTCGATCGCCACGTTCCAGGTCGAGCTGAACGGCGCAGCACCCCGCAGCTCGTCCGCGGCCGACAGCAGGGCCAGCATGCGCCGGTCGAGCGCCCGGGTCAGGCGGCGGAACAGCCAGGGATCGGCGCGCGGCGCGCGGTCGGGCAGCATGGTCTCGAACAGCTCGGCGTCGGACAGGAAACGGTGCTCCCAGGCCAGCGCCATCCCGTCGGGCCCGGCGCGGCAGACCGGAACGCGGCGGGCGAAGCGGGTCATGTCGGCCTGCACCATGGCGCTTTCGAGCCGGGCCAGCGTCGGCGGGTCGAGCGGGTGGCTCGCGCCGCGCAGCGCCGAGGCGGGGCGAGGCGCGGCACCAGGCTGTCGGCGACGCTGCGCAGCAGCAGCGCCGCATCGTCCGGCAGCGCCAGCCGCACCGCCAGCGCCAGCGGATCGGGCCCGAAGGCGGGATCGTCGGCGAACAGCAGCGCCAGCGCGTCCAGGCTGTCCTGCAGCGCCGGCGTCTCGCGCCAGGCCACCGCCACGTCATGGTTCGGCAACACGAAGGTCTGCAGTCGGGCCGCCGGTCGGCGGCTGTGGCGGCAGCATTGTCGCGCCAGCTGCAGGTGGTGCGTGGGCGCCGACCTCGGCCAGGCCGGACGAAGCAGCAGCAGGCGGCGGCCGACGCCGCTGGCGGTGCGGTCGCGCACCAGCACGGCGAGCCGGCGGCCATCCTCCCAAGGTGGCCCTGCCGTGCGGCAGCAGCGCGGCTGCCCGGCCAGGGCGAGGGCGGGCGGCCAGGACCATGCGGCACCGCGGCATCGAGCAGGGCGCGGTTGGCGCAGCCGGCGCGGCCGGCGCCGCCGCGCCGCTGGCCACTCCAGCAACGCTGGCGCGGCGGTGCGGCCGCGCGGCGGCAGGGCGAGCAGCGGCGATGCGGCCGGCCGCGAAGCGCCAGCGTCCACCTGGCGGCCCTGGCTTGGCGCAGGCCGCCGCGCCGGCTGGCCAGCGCCGCTGTCCAGATCGGCGCCCGCGAGCACCACCCGCTCGGTCCCGATCCGTGCCAGCGCCGCCCCCAGTTCCTGCTGCTCGGCGGCGGGGCGGGTGGGCAGGCCCGGCATCCAGTCGAGCTTGACCAGCCCTGCGCCCAGGCTGGCCGGATCGGCCAGGCGCAGCGCGTGGGCGGAGACGCCCGTCGAGCACGAAGCCGATGCCGGCGGCCGCCCAGCCGGTCGCCGCCACCGGCCAGGCCGGGCGGATCGGCGGCCGCTCCACAGCGCGATCTCCACGCCCAGGCCCAGGCCCCGCGCGGCGCAGAGCTCGGCCAGCCGGGCGAACAGGTCGGTCAGCACGCTGGCCGGGGCAGGTTGGTGCAGCGGCGGGCCGGCGAGGTCGAGCAGGCCGCCCGTGCCGAGCTCCCCGGGCAGGGCGGCGACCTTCGGGTCTCCGCCTGGCGGGCGAGGTGGCGCAGCAGGGCGGGCGTCGGGCGGCAGCGCCTCGGCGCCGGGCTGGGCGAGCAGGGCGGCGTCGCTGGCGCCGATCTCGCGGAACAGCGGCACCTGCGGCGGCCTGGCGCCGCGGGGGCGAGCAGGGCGGCCGTCTGGCGGTGCAGCAGGCCGGGCAGCACGGCGGGGCGCACCGCGTCGGCGTCGCCGCGCGGGGCCGGGTCGGGCTGGTGCCCGCTCTCGGCCAGCCGGGCAGCGGCATAGGCAAGCAGCCGGGCGTGCCCGGCCGGCATCGGCCAGACCGAGACCAGGTCGCCGCCGAGGTCGCCGAGCAGCCGGGCGAGCGAATCGGCAAGTGACTCGCCGCGGCCGGCGGGGCGCAGCGCGGCGGAGGGGGCCAGCAGCACCAGGTCGCCGTTGCGCGGGGCGAAAGACCTGGCCGCCCTGGCAGCGGGCGGCCTCGTCCAGCACCGCGCGGGCGACGCGGCGGTGCTGCGGCTGCGCGCCAGGGGGCGCCGGCCAGGCCGATCACCAGGGCGGCGAGCCCCGGCTCGGCGGCGCCGGCACGGCGCGCGGCATCAACCAGCAGGCGCTCGGCGCCCGCCTCCGCCAGCAGCCCCAGGCCCATGCTGCGCCGCCACGCCCTCCAGAAGTTCACCGCCTGCCCTTCATTGCCCATTCCCCTCGGATTTTCCGGGTGCCGGCCCCTCCGCCCGCCCCGGACGTCCTATCACCGTCAGGCGGCGGCGCCGGCCGGCGGGGTCGCTCGCTCTGCCGGCGACCCTCGGCTAGGCTGGCGCCGCATGATTACGGAACAGTTAGCGCCCGCCACCCTGCCCGCGGGACAGCGCGTCTATGCGATCGGCGACGTCCATGGCTGCGACGACCGGCTGGCGGCGCTGCACGGCGCGGTGGCGGCCGACCTCGCCGCCCGCCCGGTGCCGCATGCGCTGCTGGTGCATCTGGGCGACTACATCGACCGCGGGCCGGACAGCGCCGCGGTGCTGGCGCGCATCGGCGCCCCGCTCCCCGGCGTGCCGGTGGTGAACCTGATGGGCAACCACGAGGACATGCTGATGCGCACGCTGGCCAGCGGCGACGCCCGCGACGCGGCGCACTGGCTGGCCAATGGCGGCGGCGAGACGCTGGCCAGCTGGGGCCTGTCCTGGCGCGACCGCCCGGCGGCCTGGGAGGCGGCGATCCCGCCGGCCCAGCTCGGCCAGCTGCGCGCGCTGGTGCCCTGCTGCCAGGTGGGCGGCTACATCTTCGTCCATGCCGGGCTGCGCCCCGGCGTGCCGCTGGCCGGGCAGACGCGGGAGGACCTGATGTGGATCCGCGAGCCCTTCCTGTCCTTCGCCGGCCGCCTGCCGGCGGTGGCGGTGCACGGCCACACCCCGGAACCCGGCCCCACGCTGCGCGGCAACCGCATCGGCATCGACACCGGCGCGGTGCTGGGCGGGGCGCTGACCTGCGCCGTGCTGGAGGCAGACCGGGTGGGCTTCCTCCAGGCCTGACGCTTGCCAGCGGCGCGCCGCTTCGCTACGGCGCTGCCATGGAGCCCGCCCGCACGCCCGACGCCGACCTCGCCGCCGCCGCGCGCCGCCTGGCCCGCGCCCGCGTGCTGGTGATCGGCGACGCCATGCTCGACCGCTACATCTACGGCACCGTGGACCGCATCAGCCCGGAGGCCCCGGTCCCCGTGCTCTCGGTGCAGAGCGAGCTGGCCGTGCCCGGCGGCGCCGGCAACGTGGTGCGCAACCTCGGCGCACTCAGGGCCGCCGTCGCCTTCGTCTCCGTCGTCGGCGACGACCAGGCGGGCTCGGACCTCACCGGCCTGATCGGCGGCCAGCAGGGGGTGGAGCCCTGGCTG
>JBGAIK010000102.1:0-15132 GCA_044225615.1 Acetobacteraceae bacterium
GCATCTGCAACAGCGCCGAGGCGACGAGGTCGCCGCGCCCGGCCAGGATGCCGGTGGATTGCGGCCCGCCGATCGACTTGCCACCGCTGAAGCACACCAGGTCGGCGCCTTCGGCCAGGAAGGCGCGCAGATTGGCGGCCGGCGGCAACTGTCCGGCCGCGTCCACCAGCAGCGGCAGGCTGTGGCGATGCGCCACCTCAGCCACCTCGGACAGCTTCGGGCGGGACTGGGCGCCGGCAAGATAGTAGATGCCGGCGGTGTCCTTGCCGATCGCGTCCTCGATCTCCCACGGTGCCGCGTCGCGCACGCCGGGGCCGGAGTAGCGGTCGGGGATGCCGACCTCGACGATGCGCCCGCCGGCCACCACCAGCGCCTTGTCGTACATGTTGCGCTGGCTGCGGATAGCGATGAACTCGCGCCGTCCGTCCGGCACGTCGGGCAGGCGGTTGATGCGGCCAGGATCAAGGCCGGCCAGGCACGCCGCCGCGCCCAGCAGCACCGCGGCGGAGGCGCCGGAGGTCACGATCCCCGCCTCCGCCCCCGTCGCCGCCCGGATCGCCCGGCAGGCCGCGGCCTGCATCTGCACCATGTCCACGCAGGCCAGCGAGGCCTGCCGCATCGCCTCCGCCACCTCGGGCGCCATGATGCCGCCGGAAACGCGCGTGGACGTGCCGGCCGCGTTGATGATGACCGGAACGCCCAGCTCCTCGTAGATCGTCATGCCGCCCTCGCCAGCGTCTTCCCCCGCACCAGGTCGGCGCATTTCTCGCCGATCATGATGCAGGCAGCATTGGTGTTGCCCGAAACCACCGTGGGCATGATGGAGGCATCCGCGACCCGCAGGCCGGAAAGCCCGTGCACGCGCAGCTCGTCATCCACCACCGCCATCGGATCCTGGCCCATCTTGCAGGTGCCGGAGGGGTGGAAGATCGTGTTGCCGTAGTTGCGGATGTAGTCGAGCACGTCGTCGTCGGTCTGCACCGAGGTTGGGGGCAGGTAGTCGCTCTCGATCAGCGCGCGCAGCGGCGCCTGGGCGGCGATGCGCTGGCCCAGGCGCAGCCCGTCGACCATCGTGCGGCGGTCGAGCTCGGTGGACAGGTAGTTGGGGTGGATCGCCGGATGCACCGACGGGTCCGGCGCCTTCAGCAATATCTCGCCGCGGCTTTCCGGGCGCAGCTGGCACACGCTCTGGGTGAAGCCGGAGAACTTGTGCAGCCCCTCGGCCGGGCGGTCGGCGGAGAAGCCGATGAAATGGAACTGCACGTCGGGCGAGGCGAGCTCCGGCCGCGTCCTGGCGAACACCCCCACGGTGCCGGCGCTGACCGTCAGCGGGCCGCTCCGCGCCAGGATGTATTGCAGCCCTGCCCGCGCCATGCGGAAGCGGCTCATCATCATGTCGTTGACGGTGATCGGATACCGGCATCTGTAGACCATCCGGCACTGGAAATGGTCCTGCAGGTTCTGCCCCACGCCGGGCAGGTCGTACACCGTCTCCACCCCCGTCGCCTGCAGATGCTCGGCCGGCCCGACACCGGAGAGCATCAGCAGCTGCGGCGAGTTTATCGCGCCCCCGCACAGGATCACCTCGCGCGTCGCCCGCGCGGTGCGCTTCTCGCCATGCTCGGTGAAGCTGATGCCGGTCGCCCGCTTGCCGGCGAACAGCACGCGCCCGGCCAGGGCATGGGTGATGACCCGCAGGTTCGGCCGCTTCATCGCCGGCTTCAGGAACGCCACCGCGGCGCTGCACCGCCGCCCGTTGCGGGCGGTGACCTGGAAATAGCCCACACCCTCCTGCACCCGCCCGTTCAGATCCGGGTTGCGCGGAATGCCCGCCGCCTCGGCCGCTTCGATATACGCCTCGTTCAGCCGGTTCCCCGCCTCGCCAAGGTCGCTGACGGTCAGCGGCCCGCCCCGCCCGTGCACCGACTCGTCGGCCGGCCCCACGCGGCCCTCGGAGCGGCGGAAATAGGGCAGCACGTCCTCATACGCCCAGCCGACATTGCCGAGCTGGCGCCAATGGTCGAAATCCTCGACCTGCCCGCGCACGTAGAGCAGCCCGTTGATCGAGGACGAGCCGCCCAGCACCTTGCCCCGCGGCCAGTAGATGCGCCGCCCGTTCACCCCCGGGTCGGGCTCGGCGTCATAGGCCCAGTTGACCCGCTTGTCGGTGATCGTCTTGCCGTAGCCGATCGGGATGTGGATCCAGATGTTGCGGTCCGGGCCGCCGGCCTCCAGCAGCACCACCTTCACCGTGGGGTCCTCGCTGAGCCGGGCCGCGACCACACAGCCGGCCGAGCCGGCGCCGACCACGATGTAGTCCGCCTCGATCGTCTCCACGTTGCGCCCTCCCCGTCCGGCGGACAGGATGCCCCGATGGACGCGACATTGCCACCACCCGAGATTCTCGACGGCCTGCGGCGCATGGGATTGCTGCACGGCGACGCCATGGGCGAACCGCTGACCGGCGGCGTCTCGTCGGACATCTGGCGCATCGACCTGCCCGACGGCCCGATCTGCGTGAAGCGCGCGCTGGGCAAGCTGCGGGTCGCCGCCGACTGGCGCGCGCCGGTGAGGCGCAACCGCTACGAGGCCGCCTGGATGCGCCGTGCCGCCGCCGCGGTGCCGGGCAGCACGCCCAGGCTGCTGGGGCAGGACCCGGAGAGCGGGTCATTGGCCATGGAATTCCTGCCGGCCGAACGCTACGCGCTGTGGAAATCGGCGCTCCGCGACGGGCAGGCCGATCCCGCCTTCGCCGCCGCCGTCGCCACCAGCCTGGTGCGCATCCATTCGGCGACGGCCGGCGATTTCGCGGTGGCGATGGAGTTTCCGACCGACGCGATCTTCTTCGACATCAGGCTGGAACCCTATCTGCTCGCCACCGCCGCCAGGCACCCCGACCGCGCCGACGCCCTGCGCGCCCTGGTCGCCACCACGCAGGCGAGCAAATGCGCGCTGGTGCATGGCGACGTGAGCCCGAAGAACATCCTGATCGGGCCGGACGGGCCGGTGTTCCTCGATGCCGAATGCGCCTGGTGGGGGGACCCGGCCTTCGACGCCGCCTTCTGCCTGAACCATCTGCTGCTGAAATGCCTGTGGAATCCGGGGGCGACGGCCGGCTTCCTGGCCTGTTTCGACGCGTTCGTCGCCGCGTATCTGGCGGGCATCACATGGGAACCGCCGGGCGCCTGCGAGGCGCGGATCGCCCATCTTCTGCCCGGTCTGCTGCTGGCCCGGGTGGATGGCAAGTCGCCGGTGGAGTACATCACCGCCGACGCCGCCCGCGACACCGTCCGCCACTGCGCCCGCGCCTTGCTCGCGGCGCCGGTGGGCCGCCTCGCGGATGTGCGTGCCGCCTGGCAAGAGGAGCTGAGCCGTTGAGCGAAACCGAGATCGTCTACGTCCATGGCCGGCGGGTCTGGGACAGCCGCGGCCGGCCGACCGTGGAGGCGGAGGTGATGCTCTCCGGCGGCGCCGTCGGCCGCGCCATCGCCCCGGCCGGCGCTTCCACCGGCACCGGCGAGGCGCGCGACCTGCGCGACGGCGGGCCCGATTTCGGCGGCTACGACGTCACCCACGCGGTGGACAACGTGAACGACGCGCTGTCCGACACGGTGATCGGGCTGGACGGCGCCGACCAGGCGGCGGTGGACCGTGCCATGATCGCCCGCGACGGCACCAAGGCGAAGACCAGGCTCGGCGGCAACGCGATCCTGGCCGTGTCGATGGCCACCGCCCATGCCGCGGCCGCGTCGCACGGCAAGCCGCTCTACCGCCACCTCGGCACCGACGACGCCACCCTGCTGCCGATGCCGCAGATCCAGATCTTCGGCGGCGGCGCCCATGCCGGCCGCCGGGTGGACATCCAGGATTTCATGATCGCCTGCCCCGGTGCCGAGAACTTCGCCCAGGCGCTGGACTGGACGGCCGAGGTCTACCGCCATGCCGGCCTTCTGATGAAGGAAGCCGGGACGCTGCAGGGCGTGGCCGACGAAGGCGGCTGGTGGCCGGCCTTCACCACCAACGAGCAGGCGCTGGGCATGCTGGTCAAGGCGATCGAGCGCGCCGGCTACCGCCCAGGCGAGCAGGTCGGCATCGTGCTCGACATCGCCGCCTCCGAATTCGGCAAGGACGGCGTCTACACGCTGGGGCTGGAGGGCAGGAAGCTCGACAGCGGCGGCATGATCGAGATGTTGACCGGCTGGATCGGCCGCTACCCGATCATATCCATCGAGGACCCGCTGGCCGAGGACGACCCGGCGGGCTTCGCCGCCTTCACCAAGGCGGTCGGCAACAAGGTGCAGGTGGTCGGCGACGATTTCCTGGTCACCGAGGCCGCCCGCATCCACGACGCGGCGAAGATCGGCGCGGCCAACACCGTGCTGATCAAGCCCAACCAGCGCGGCACGCTGACCGAGACGCTGGAGGCCTGGCAGGCGGCCAAGGCGGTCGGCTTCGCCGGCATCGTCTCCGCCCGCTCGGGCGAGACCGAGGACGTGACGATCGTCCATCTCGCCGTCGGCTGGGGCGTGGGCCAGCTCAAGGTCGGCAGCTTCGCCCGCTCCGAGCGCATGGCGAAATGGAACGAGGCGCTGCGCATCGAGGAGGCGCTGGGCCCGATCGCCCGCTTCGCCGGCACCAGCATGTTCGGGCGGTCCAAGGCGTGAAGGTCGTCCTGCACTACGCCGCGGGCCCCGCGCTCGCGGCGAAGCTCGCCACCCTGCCCGGCATCGAGTTGACGATCTGCCCCGAGGATGACGACGCCAGCTTCTTCGCCGCGATCAGGAGCGCCGAAGTGCTGTGGCACTCGCTGAAGCCATGCTCTGCCGCGGTGATCGAGGCCGCGCCGCAACTGCGGCTGATCCAGAAGATCGGGATCGGGGTGAACACGATCGACCTCGCCGCCGCCGCCGCGCGGGGGATCGCGGTGTGCAACCTGCCCGGCTCCAACGCGCAGGCGGTGGCGGAAATGGCGCTGCTGCTGATGCTCGCCGCCCTGCGCCGCCTGCCGCAATTCGACGCCGGCCTGCGCGCCGGCAGATGGGCGCCGGCACCCGCGGTGCAGGACCGGCTGGGCGAGCTCGCCGGCCGCACCGTCGGCCTCGTCGGCTACGGCGACATCCCGCGCCGCCTGGCCCCGATCCTGGCGGCGATGGGCTGCACCATCCTCTACCACACCCGCGCGCCCAAGCCCGGCGCGCTCGGCACCCACGTCCCGCTCGACCGCCTGCTGGCCGAAAGCGACATCGTCTCGCTGCACATCCCGCTGATGCCCGACACCGAGCGGCTGATCGACGCCGCCGCCATCGCCCGCATGAAGCCCGGCGCCATCCTGGTCAACACCGCCCGCGGCGGCCTGGTGGACCAGCCGGCCCTGACCGAGGCCCTGCGCACCGGCCAGCTCGGCGCCGCGGGTCTGGACGTCTTCGCCCACGAGCCGGCCGACCCGTCCGATCCGATCTTCCGGCTCGACAACGTCGTCGTCGCCCCGCACGTCGCCTGGATGACCACCGGCACTTTCGACCGCAGCTTCACCACCGCGGCCGAGAATGTCCGGCGGCTGGCGGCGGGGGAGGCCCTGCTGAACCGGGTGCAGTGACCCGCTTCCGCCTCCTCGCCGACGACCTGACCGGCGCGCTCGACAGCGCCGTCCGCTTCGTGCCCCGCTTCGGCCCGATCCCGGTCCTCTGGCGCGACCCCGCCGACCTCCAGGCCGCCGCCTTCGACACCGCGACACGGGAGGCGCCGGCGGCGCAAATCCCCCTGCTGATGGCGCACTGGACGCCGCATCTCGCCGGGCCGGGACTCGCCTTCAAGAAGCTCGACAGCCTGCTGCGCGGCCACCCCGCCGCCGAGATCGCCGCCTGCCTGCGCGCGGGCGGCTTTGCCCATGCGGTGATCGCCCCGGCCTTCCCGTTCCAGGGCCGCATCACGCAGGGCGGGCGGCAACTGGCCCATGGCGAGGATGTCGGCGTCGATCTCGCCCTCGACTTCGCCCGCCTCGGCGCGATGCTCAGCCACTGCCGCCCCGGCGACGCCCCCTCCCCCGGCATCAGCCTGTGGGACGCCGCCAGCGACGCCGAGCTGGACAGCATCGTCGCCACTGCCCGCACCCTGCCCGGCCCGGTGCTGTGGTGCGGCACCGGCGGGCTCGCCGCCGCGCTGGGCGGGCGCGATCCTCTGCCCGCCCCAGCCCTGCACCCGCCTGTGCTCGCCCTGATCGGCTCCGACCACCCGGTCTCCCGCGCCCAGCTCGCCGCCGTCGCCGCCCGCGCCACCCTGCCCGACCGCACCGGCATCGCCGGCCGCTCCGTCGCGGTGGACGTCGCCCTGCCCGACCTCCCGCGCGCCGAGGCCGCACAGCGTATCGCCGCCGCCTTCGCCGACCTCGCCCGCGCCATCCCCCGCCCCGGCAGCCTCGTCGTCGCCGGCGGGGAGACCCTGCGCGGCCTGTGCGAAGCCCTCGGCACCCGCCATCTCGTGGTGGAAACCGAGTTCGAGCCCGGCATCCCCGTCTCGCGCATGGAAGGCGGGCTCTGGCACGGCTTGACGGTCGCCTCCAAATCGGGCGCTTTCGGCGCGCCGGACCTGCTCGCCCGGCTGCTGGCGCGCGATGGCTGAAGGCGGAACCGCCGGAAGCCTGAATCGCGCGACCCAGCGAAGACGGGACGGAACACCCTGAAAGGCGCCGCCACGTGCCCCATCTCGCCATCACCATGGGCGACCCCGCCGGCATCGGCCCCGAGATCATCGCCAAGGCCGCCAAGCGCCTCGCCCCGCGCATCGAGACCGGCGACCTGAAGCTGCTGGTCATCGGGCATCGCTCCGCGCTCGATGCCGCCTGCGCCCAGGCCGGCACCGCCATTCCCGCCACCACCGAAGGCGCCGACTGGCCGAACCTCGCCATCCTGCCCGCGGGCGCGGAGCAGGCCCCCGTCCCGCTCGGCCAGGTCAACCCGGAAGCCGGCCGCTTCGCCTATCTCGCCGTGGCGGCCGCGGTGCGCCTCGCCCAGGCGAAGCGCATCGGCGCCATCGTCACGGCGCCGCTGAACAAGGAAGCCCTGAACCTGGCCGGCCACCGTTTCGCCGGCCATACCGACATGCTGGCCGCGCTGACCGGCGTGAAATCCTCGGTGATGATGCTCGCCCACGGCAACATGCGCGTCAGCCACGTCACCACCCATGTCGCGCTGGAGAAGGTGCCCGCCCTCCTCACCGCCGAGCGCCTGCGCCGCACCATCGACCTCACCCACCAGGCCCTGCGCGACCTCGGCATCGAGCACCCTCACATCGCCATCGCCGCCCTCAACCCCCATGCCGGCGAGGGCGGGCTGTTCGGCACCCAGGACCAGGACGTCTCCGCCCCCGTCATCGCCCAATGCAACGAAGAGGGCCTGCGCATCAGCGGCCCCGTCCCCGGCGACACCGTCTTCGTGAAGCTGCGCGGCGGCCAGTACGATGCCGTGGTGGCCATGTACCACGACCAGGGCCACATCCCGGTCAAGCTGCTCGGCTTCCAGGTGAATCCCGCCACCGGTACCTTCGATTCGCTGTCCGGCATCAACGTCACCCTCGGCCTGCCGGTGATCCGCACCTCGGTCGACCACGGCACCGCCTTCGACATCGCGGGCCGCGGCATCGCCAACGCGGACAGCCTGATCGAGGCGATCGAGTTCGCCGAGCGCATGGCGGCACGGCGATGAGGATGCCCCGCGCCGAGGCGCGCATATTGAGCCTGATCTGCGCCGCCCATCTGGTCAGCCATTTCCACATGCTGGTCCTGCCGCCGCTGTTCCTGCTGCTGAAGGACCGGATGGCGGTGGACTTCCTGGAACTCGGCTTCGCGCTGACGGTCTACAACGTGGTCTCGGCCCTGGTGCAGGCGCCGATGGGCTACGCGGTGGACCGGCTCGGCGCCCGCCGCGTGCTGGTGCTCGGCCTGTTCCTCGGCGGCGCCAGCTATGCCGCCATCGGACTTTGGCCGACCTACCCCGTGCTGCTTGCGGCCGCCGCCTGCACCGGCATCGCCAATGCCGTCTACCATCCGGCGGACTACGCGCTGCTATCCGCCGGCATCGGCGAGGCGCGGATGGGCCGCGCCTTCTCGGTCCACACCTTTGCCGGCTATCTCGGCGGTGCGATCGCGCCCGCCACCATGCTGCTCGCCGCAACCCTCGGCGGCCTGCAGGGCGCCCTGCTCTTCGCCGGCGCCCTCGGCCCGCTCGCCGCCCTGCCGCTGCTGATGATGCGCGACCACACCCCGGCCCCCGCCGCCCGCAAGGCGCAGCACGGCAACCGCGCCCTGCTCACGCCCACCGTGATCGCGCTGGTCGGGTTCTTCACCGTACTCGCCCTCTCGATGGGCGGCATCCACAACTTCTCGGTCGTCGCGCTCGAAGCCCTGTTCGCCGTGCCCACCGCGATCGGCAACACCGCGCTCACCGCCTTCCTCGCCGCCTCCGCCTTCGGCGTGCTCGCCGGCGGCGTCATCGCCGACCGCACCCGCCGCCACGGCGACGTCGCCGCCCTCGGCTTCGGCCTCACCGGCGCGCTGATCCTGCTCGTCGGCCTCGTGCCCCTCCCCACGGTCCCGCTGGTCGCCGCCATGGGCCTCGCCGGCTTCCTCTCGGGCATGATCATGCCCTCGCGCGACATGATGGTCCGCGCCGCCGCCCCGCCCGGCGCCGAGGGCCGCGTGTTCGGCATCGTCTCCACCGGCTTCAACATCGGCGGCGTCGCGGGGCCGCTGATGTTCGCCTGGGCGATGGACGCGCATCACCCGCGGCTGGTGTTCCTGGGCTCGGTCGTCTTCATGGCCGTGACATCGGTCATGGCGCTGGCCAACCGCGCTGGCGACCGCCCGGTCAGGCAGCCGGCCGAATAGCCGCGCTGGCTGCCTATTGGCAGGCGAGGCATTCCTCGTAGTCGGTCGAGGCCGGCGCGGCGACCATCGGGGGCCTGGCGAGATCGTTCGCGGCGGGGATGCCAATGAACTCGCTGGGCCGCTCCGCTTTCTCGCTGACCGTGTCGGCGCGCTGGATCGACAGGCTGCGGCAGTAGTAGAGCGACTTCACGCCCTTCTTCCACGCCATCATGTGGATCTGGTGCAGGTCCCGCTTGTGCACGTTGGCCGGCAGGAACACGTTCACCGACTGGCTCTGGCAGATATACTGCGTGCGGTCGGCGGCGTGTTCCACCACCCAGCGCTGGTCGAGCTCGAAGGCGGTCTTGAAGACGGCCTTCTCGTTTTCATCCATGAAGTCGAGGTTCTGCACGCTGCCCTTGTTGAGGGTGATGGCCGACCAGACATCCTCGTTGTCGTGCCCCTTCGCGGCCAGCAGCTGCTGCAGGTGGCGGTTGCGCACGCTGAAGCTTCCCGAGAGCGTCTTCTGGAGAAAGACGTTGGCGGCGATCGGCTCGATGCCCGGGCTGGAATTGCCGGCGATGATCGAGATCGAGGCGGTGGGCGCGATCGCCATCTTGTTGGAGAACCGCTCCATCACGCCGTATTCCTCGGCGTCGGGGCACGGCCCGCGCTCCTCGGCCAGCCTGCGGCTGGCGGCATCGGCCTGCGCCCGGATGTGCTTGAACATCCGGATGTTCCACACCTTGGCCATGACCCCCTCGAACGGGATCATCTGCGACTGCAGGAAGGAATGGTAGCCCATCACGCCGAGGCCCACCGAGCGCTCGCGCATCGCCGAATACCGGGCGCGCTCCATGCCTTCCGGCGCACGCTGGATGAAATCCTCCAGCACGTTGTCGAGGAAGCGCATCACGTCCTCGATGAAGGTCGGATGGCTGTGCCACTCGAACCAGGTCTCGAGATTCAGCGAGGACAGGCAGCACACCGCGGTGCGCTGCCTGCCGTGCTGGTCGATGCCGGTCGGCAGCGTGATCTCGGAGCACAGGTTCGACGTGCGAACCTCCAGCCCCGCCAGCTTGTGGTGCTGCGGGATGGCGCGGTTCACGTGGTCGGAGAAGATCAGGTACGGCTCGCCGGTCTCGATCCGCGCGGTCAGGATGCGGATCCACAGGCCGCGGGCGCTGATCTTGCGCACCACGCTGCCGTCCTTGGGCGAGGTCAGGCCCCACGCCTCGTCGGCCTCCACCGCGCGCATGAAGGCATCCGGCACCAGGATGCCGTGATGCAGGTTCAGCGCCTTGCGGTTGGGGTCGCCGCCGGTGGGGCGGCGCATTTCCACGAATTCTTCGATCTCCGGGTGCGAGACCGGCAGGTAGGTGGCGGCCGAGCCGCGCCGCAGGCTGCCCTGGCTGATCGCCAAGGTCAGGCTGTCCATCACCCGGATGAAGGGAATCACGCCCGAAGTCTTGCCGTTCTGCCCCACCTTCTCGCCGATCGAGCGCAGGTTGCCCCAGTACGAGCCGATGCCGCCGCCCTTGGAGGCGAGCCAGACATTCTCGTTCCACAGCCCCACGATGCCGTCGAGGCTGTCGGACGCCTCGTTGAGGAAGCAGGAGATCGGCAGGCCGCGCGTCGTGCCGCCGTTGGACAGCACCGGCGTCGCCGGCATCACCCACAGCCGCGAGATGTAGTCGTACATCCGCTGGGCATGGCCGGCGTCGTCGCCGTAGTAGCTCGCGACGCGGGCGAACAGGTCCTGGTAGCCTTCGCCCGGCAGCAGGTAGCGATCATCGAGCGTGGCGCGGCCGAAATCGGTCAGCAGCGAATCGCGCGAACGATCGACACGCACCTGGTGCCGCCCGGGCATCTGCACGACGTCCTGGATCATGTCGAGGGCGGCAGTCGGAGCCAGGGGCGTCAGCGCGTTCATCAGCCTATATTCCCCAATGGTTTAGCAAGCGACCCTGATATGTGAGATCAGCTTCGCGAGTCTGCGCAAGAGGGGTAGGACCAGATATTGTGCCGCCCCCGGCGGAAGCCACCATATTAGGTGGGGCTGTCGCCATTGTGCAACACAGACCCGCCTGTGGGAAGCGCCCCGCCGCGGGCGCCCCGTGTGCCGTCCTGGCGCAGGAAATCCTCCGCCGTGCGGCCCGGCTCGGCGGCAAAGCTGCTTTCCAGCACTGCGAACTCCCGCATGCGGTCGATCCGGAAGGAGCGGAATCCATCGCGCATTTCGCACCACGCGGCGAGCAGCCAGACCGGCCCGAAATAGGCCATGATGAGCGGGCGGACCGTGCGCAGCGAGGATCGCCCGTCGAGGTCCAGATAGGTGAAGCGCACGCGCCGCCGGTCGCGGATGGCGCGGCGCAGGGCGGCCTGGTCGATGGCGATCGGCGCGTGCGCATGCGCCGGCGCCCACAGCCGCACGAGGTCGAGCTGGCGGCGGATCGGCTCGGGCGCGATGGCGCGGATCTTGTCCATCGCCGTGGCCGCGGCCGCCGCAAGCTCGGGATCGGCGCGGGACTGCACGATGCGGGCGCCGAGCAGCAGCGCCTCGGCCTCGTTCTCGCTGAACATCAGGGGCGGCAGGTCGAAGCCGGGGCGCAGGACGTAGCCGATACCCGCCTCGCCGTCGATCGGCACGCCGGCGGCGACCAGGCTGGCGACGTCGCGATAGATGGTGCGCTCGGAGACTTCGAGCCGGCGGGCAATGTCGGCCGCGCGGACAACACGGCCGCGGCGCAGGAGCTGGACGATCTCGAACAGGCGGTCGGCGCGGCGCATTCCTGCCAGCCTCCTGACAACACGCTGTCAGGAGGCATGTAGTAGAACCGTCCGGCCGTGGAAAGGGAGCGCGACAGTGGCGCAGGACGGGATTTTCGAACGGTTGTGGAACGGCAGCGCGGAGATGGAGGAATGGACGCGCTCGGTCGCGCAGGGCGTGATCACGGAAGTGGCGGACAACGTTGCGACCGTGCATTCGACCTATTTCTGCGGCAGCGTCACCGCCATCCGCACCGCCGCCGGGCTCGTCGTGATCGACACCGCCAATGCCGCGCTGGCGGGGCAGACGCTGGCCGCGATCCGGCGCTGGGACGATGCCCCCGTGCATACCGTGATCTACACCCACGGCCATGTCGACCATACCGGCGGCATCGGCGCGATCGATGCGGAGGCGGATGCGCAGGGCCGCCCCCGCCCGCGCATCGTCGCCCACCGCGCCGTGCGGCGGCGGATGGAGCGCTACAAGGCCACGCAGGGCTTCAACAGCCTGGTGCAGGGCCAGCAGTTCAACAGCCCCGGCTATGTCTACCCGGTGGGCCAGCGGCAGCCGGACGAGGTCTACGACGACGCGCTGGTGCTGGAGGTGGGCGGCGCGCGGCTGGGAACTGTTCCACGGCCGCGGCGACACCGACGACGCGACCTCTCGTCTGGCTGCCCGCCGCCGCTGGCAAGCGGCGATTTCGTGATCTGGATGTTCTCCAACGCCGGCAATCCGCGCAAGGTCCAGCGCTATGCCGCGGAATGGGCGGCGACGCTGCGGCGCATGCAGGCGCTGGCGCCGGCGGTGCTGGTCCCCGGCCACGGTCCGGTGATCTTCGGCGCCGCCCGCGCCGCCCAGGTGCTCGACGACGGCGCCACGCTGCTGGTGCCATCGTCGGCCAGGCGTCGGCGCTGATGAACCGTGGCCGGCTGCTGACGAGCGTGCTGCGCGGCGTGACCGCGCCGTGGAGCTGCTCGCCAGGCCCTGGCTGCGTCCGAAATACGACGATCCCGAATTCGTCGTGCGTGCCATCTGGCATCTGTACGGCGGCTGGTTCGGCGGCGATCCGTCGCAGCTGAAGCCGGTACCGGCGGCGAAGTGGCCACCGAACTCGCCCGGCTCGCCGGCGGCGCCGGCCGGCTCGCGGCCCGGGCCGCCACCCTGGCCGAGGAGGGGCGCACGCGGCTGGCGGCACATCTGGCGGAACTCGCCGCCGGCGCAGCGCCGGACGACGCTGCGGTCCAGCGCACGCGGGCCGAGGTGCTGGCGCAGTGCATGGCACGCGAGACCTCGCTGATGGGCAGGGCGTTCCTGGGCGTCTACCAGCGCGAGGCAGCGAGCCGCGGCTCGCCTTGACCGATGGGATCAGGGGCGCGGCCCCCAGGCGTACGGGCAGCGCCCACAGCTGCTACATCCCCCGCACCGCGGCGGTGAACGCCGCCACCGCCCGCCGATGGTGCGTATCGTCGGCGGCCGCATGCGGCGGCTGGGGAAACGCCCCGAGCGTCACCACGGCCAGCCGCTCGTCGCGAAAGACGTCGATGCGCTGGCCGGCGAAGCCGAGGGCGGACATCACCCCGTCGCCGAGCCACCAGGAATGGCCGTAGCCGGTGATGCCGGGGCTGCGTGGCTGGTCGACGGCGAAGCGCGGGATGGCAGACTCGGCAATGTAGCGCGCGGCAATCACGCGGCGCCCGTCGATCATGCCGTCGTCGAGCACGAGCTGGGCAATGCGGCCGAGGTCGCGCAGCGCCATGCCGGCGCGGCTGCCGCCGATCTCCTGGCCGCCTTCGCTTTCCAGCGTGTAGAACCCGTCGAACTCCATGCCCGCGGGCTGCCAGATGCGTTCGGCCATGTAGTCGGCCAGCGGGCGCCCCACGGCGGCACGCAGGCAGGCGCCGAGCAGGTATGTGTCGCCGGAATTGTAGTCGAACACGCTGCCCGGCGCGTGCAGCCGCGGCAGCCCCGCCATCAGTTGCAGCACGCCGCCGGGCACGCGTTCGGCCATGAGCGGCGTTGGTTCGTCGGAATTGTGGGTCAGGTGAAAGGTTTCGTCCCAGCGGACGCCGGAGGACATGGTCATGACGTCGCGCAGCGAGACGCCGTCGGTAGGCGGTGCCGGCGAGGGCGGGGAGGTAGGCGGCGACCAGCACCTCGACGCCGGAAATCGCGCCGTCATGGATGGCGGCACCGACCAGCAGCGCGGTGATCAGCTTGACGTGGGGACATCGTGCTCCAGCGGTCCTGCGGGCGCAGGCCGAGCCCGTAGCGCTCGAGCACGATGGCGCCGTCGCGGATGACGAGCAGGCCGGCGAGGAAGTTGCGCTCCATCAGCGCATCGGCTTCGGCCGCCTGCGGGATCTCGTCTCCACGCGGCCAGGGACGCGGCGTGCCGCGCGGAATCACGCGATGCGCGAACAGGCGATCGACGATGCGAGTTCAGCCCCAGGGCTGTCGGTGGGGCCAGGAGAAATCGCGCCCGTCCGGCAGATGGTTGCATGCACGCGCGCGCATGTCTCCCTAGGCGCGGAACTCGACAAAGTGCGGCTCCACGTTCACCGTCCGGGATCCACCCCGGTACGCTATAGCCAGACGCAACCCAATGGTCGGCACGGTGCCGGGGGCGTGGACGCAGAGAGGAAGTCACCCCAGGCTGACGGAATACCGCGTACTGTCGCAACTGCGGAACTCCATGTCGTCCCAACGAGGCAGCCGACGACGTGGGTCGGGAACCGGCCACCGCCGCCGACAAAGCCTGTAAAGCCGATATCGCCGTTGCGGTTGGGCGCTGCGGCAGGATACGCCTGGGGGTTGACACTGCGGTTCATTGCGGTCCGGCTCATCCACCAACGCCTGCCGTGCCACGTCGATCCGACAGACACGCACGAACGGGAAAGGATGGCTGGCATCTGCACTCGCCGTCCACATGAAGCCGAGCACGCCGCCCGCCTCCCAGGCTCCCGTGATTCGGTCGTCGGCACGCCCGAGCCAGTTCACACCTGAAGGACCTGGCGCCGAATAACCTGTTCTTGACCAGCCGCGCACATTCACATCGAAGGAGGTCACGGCCGGGCTGGCGTCGGGCCAGGCAAATACCCTGACCTGGCTCGTGCCATTGTGGCTGGCGAAATGCATTGTCGCCCCCGCGCCGATGCACAGGCGCAGGGACCCGTTCGCGGTGGTCGTCCACCAATTGTAGGAAAGCGCTGCGCCGGTGCTTAGAGCCGGCAGCGGGAACCGAAAGACGATGGCGCGCTGCCAGGACTCTCCTGCGAACGCGTTGAAGCTGACACACAGATTGCCGGCGGTAAATGCCATGTGGGGATAGTCAAACCATATATTGGTCCACGCCGGGTCGAGCATTGCGGGCGAAATCGTCCAGCTATGCCAAGTGCCAAAGCTCGTACCAGAGGATATCGCCACGCGGAAGCAGTTCGTTCCACTGGAATCCTTGACGTACTGGAGTATCCAAACCCAGATGTCGAATGTCCGATTGTACATG